>DASXAN010000378.1:0-5548 GCA_036406755.1 Gemmataceae bacterium | reverse complement strand
CGCGATTCCGGCGTCACGCACCGGGCGGGCGGCGGGGACACGCCCCGCCGCCCGCCACGTTACTGAGCTTCGCCGAGGCGGACGAGGCGAGCCGTCGACCGCGCTTTTGAGACGCCTCACCCCGGGGCCGGGGATTACCGTTGTACCTTCCCCCGGTGGGGAGGAAGGGCACGGTCTGCGGCAGAGATGGCAGACATGCGGTAGTAATGTGTGCGAACTGCCATGGAATACGCCGATCAGCCGGACGCCGAAGTGACCCGAGTTGCCACCGAAGCTTCCAATCTGTCAAGGCCTTTCGCTCAGCCTACGAAACGGCCGACAAACGGGTTATCGCGGGCCGCCGGGAGGCCTCCTCCGGGCGGCCCGTTCCGTTTGGCCAACTACCCGGGCGGCCGGGGTGAGGCATGCCGACCGCCGCACCCACGGTGATGATCGCCGTCCGCGGGGTCGGGACTCCCGTCATCGGCGAGGTCGAGCAGCTCGTCCGAAGCAACCCGACGGCCGGCCGCGTCGACGATGTCGACGCCCGGCAAGTCAACCGGAACGAACGGGACCTGTACTCCTTGGACGGGGAGGCGCTGGGGGGCTGATCGGTCGAGGCCTCCCCCAACGGATCCTCACAGCCGTCTACAAGCGGCGCTACGTACTGAAACGGGCGGGCGACCGCAACCGAAGGCCGAGCGGAAGATCATCCGCCGCCCGCTCCCCCAGCAATCGGGTACCGCCCCGCCCGCCGCCGGCGTCGTACCAGTCGCTCCCGTCGACGCGGCCAAGTGAACTACAGCGAACGGCCCGGGCGACTCGCCCCGGCCCGCCTCACGCCGTCAGGCGTCGCCGGTCAGCGGGTGGCCGTCCGACCCACCGGCGAGAAAAAAAGGGAGCCATTCGGCCAGCCAGGAGGAATTATGATGGGCGTCACTCGATTGCTCCCACCGAGCACCCAAATGAACCGGGCTACAATCAATCCCGTCGGGCACCTGTTGCGCGGTGTGGTCGAAGACCAACGGCTCAAGATACTGCTGGACGAAGAACTACTGCGCCCGTTCAGCCCCGAACCCGACGAAGCGGCGTTCTCCGCCCTCTTGCGACGCCACGAGAGGCAGACGAGCGACTAACGGTTCGTCGGCGGCCGTCCCCAGGGCGAGGCTAATTCGCGGAAACCCCAACAGCCGCTGAGGATGGCCTGATCCGCCGGATACCGACCCGAGCCCGAGGACGAGTATGAGTCGCATCCGACCGCTTCGGCTCCGCGGCTTCACGGGTCGCGCCGTCGAGTCGTTGGAATCGCGCGTGGTGCCGGCGTCGATCGCCGATCCGGCCGACCTGTTCGGCCCGGCCCAGACGGCCAACGCCTCCGGGACGTCCCCGAGTCCGGCGTTCGCCGCGGCCAACGTCGTGGACCGGACCAACGGCGCCTTCGTCTTCGCCGACGGGTCCGGCCCGCAGCGGCTGGCGCTCTCGAACTTCAACGCGGCGATCATCTCGCTGCGGTTTTTCGACACGCCCAGCTACGCCGACCGGGCCGCCGGCTCGGTCACCGTCTATTACTCTCCGCTCCGGCAGATGTCGCTGATCCCGTCGAGCTACACGCTGCTCGGCACGTTCTCCCTGCCCACGACCAACACCGGCGGCGGCTCGCAGGGGGACGTTTACCAGACGCCCACGAGCCCGCCGGACCACCCGCGGCCGACCGACCCGTCCGGCAACCCGGCCGCGACCATCGGTTACGACCAGCTCGACGGCCTGGCCATCCCGCCGGGCACGCAGAGCATCCTGCTCGACTTCGGCCCCAACCCGGCCGGCCTGGGGTTCGGGTTCAGCGAGATCCAGGCGCTGGGCTACCGGTCGCCCGACCGCGCGCCCGACCCGACGTTCCTGGCCTGGGGCCAGAACGTCTATCAGAAGATCAACGCCTCGCTGAAGGTGTCGGGCAGCAACCTCTACGCGGAGACGGCCAACACCAGCGGCACGACCTCCGGCGGCGACAGCGGGTTCGCCTACGTCTGGCCCGAGGCCACGGCGTTCCGCGTGCTGGACGACCTCGTCGGCATCGACAAGTCATATGCCCCGACGGTGCGGGCGTTCGCCGACGAACTGTTCACCCGGTACTGGACGGCCGCCGCCCCCGGCGGCTACCGCTCCGGCGTCAGTTCCGGGGCGACGCGGTTCTACGACGACAACGGCCACGTCGCAGTCGCGCTGGCCCAGGCCTACGACCTCACCGGCGACCCGGTCTACCTCACCCGGGCGGTCCAGACGTACCAGTTCGTGCTCAGCGGCGAGGACTCGGCCGGCGGCGGCGGCATCTACTTCAACACGACCGACCACAGCTTCAAGGACTCGATTTCCACCCTCCAGGCCGTCCGGGCCGGGCTGCTGCTGTACCGGCTGACCGGCCAGTCGCAGTACCTGACCGACGCCACGCGGCTGTACAGCTGGGCGGTCGTGCACGTCCAGCAGTCCAACGGCCTATTCTACCAGCACTGGCAGCTCACCGGCACGAACGCCAACACGCCGCAGGGCACGCCGCTGGTCAACGGCGCCGGCATCGGGCTGGCCGACAACCTGCTCTTCTACGACGCCACCGGCAACACCGCGTACCTGCGCGAGGCGCAGGTCATCGCCACGACGTCGGTTTCCCGGTACTTCAACGCCTCCTCCGGCGCGATCAACGACGAGGGGTACTGGGATTTCGAACTGGTGGACGCCCTGACCGCCCTTTACCAGGCGGACCACAACCCCGCCTGGCTGTCGGCCGTGACCGGCGCCCTCACCTGGCTGCACGCCAACCGCGAGGACCCCAACGGCCACTACGGCACGCTCTGGGGGCGGGACACCTACACGCCGGGCACGGTCCGGCCGTCGTGGAACATGATCGACCAGGCGGCCGTCGCGGAGTCGTACCTGCGAACGGCCTCGGCGAACCTGGTCGCGCCGCCGTTCGTGACCGCGGCCGGCGACGCGATCACCGGGTTCTACCAGGGTTCGATCGGTGGCAACGACGTGCCGTCAACCCTCGGCACCGGCCCCGGCCAGTACCCGTCCGGGCAGGGGCCGACGAACGCCGTCGATGCCAACGGGACGACCAAGTACCTGAACTTCGGCAACGGGGACTCTTCGATTTCCAGCGTGACCAAGGGGGTCGGCACCGGCTTCTACGTGACCCCCGCGGCCGGCCCCACCGTGGTCACCGGCATCCAGGTCGCCACCGGCAACGACCACCCGACCCGCGACCCGCTGACGGTCGCCGTCGAGGGGACCAACGCCACGGGCAACTTCGACACCGGCTCGACGTGGTCGTTCATCGCCCAGGTCAACCTCGGCATCGACACCGACCCGGGCCGGCAGATGTTCGGCCCGCTCGTCCGTCTCACCAACACGACGCCGTACCGCAGCTACCGCGTGACCGTCCTGTCGCAGCGGGGTAGCGACAACAGCGTTCAGTATTCCGAGCTGAAGCTGGCCGGCACGGTCGCCGCCCCCGCCGTGCAGTCGGCCGTCGTCAACGACGGGTCGGCCCAGCGGTCGGTGGTGCGGTCGCTGACGGTGACGTTCTCCGGCCCGGTGACCTTCGCCGGCGGCAACGCCGCGGCCGCCTTCACCCTGACCCGCAGCGGGCCGGGCGGGCCGACCAGCACCGTCGGCCTGGCCGCTTCCGTCTCGACGGACGCCCAGGGGCGGACGGTGGTGGCGCTGACGTTCTCCGGGACGCTGACTGAGTCGAACACCGCCGCCGGCGCCAACCCGTCGCTCATCGACGGTCAGTACACGCTGACGATCAACGCCACGGCCATCACCGGGCCGAACGGGCTGGCCCTGGACGGGAACAACGACGGCATCGCCGGCGGCAACTACGGCCTGAGCACGCACCGGCTGTTCGGGGACGTGGACGGGGACGGCGACGTGGACCTGCTGGACCTGAACCCGCTGGTGCCGGCCCTGTTCGGCGTCTTCCCCCAGCCGAACTACAACCCGGCGTTCGATTTCGAGGGCGACGGCGACGTCGACCTGCTGGACCTGAACCAGTTCGTCAGCCGCCTATTCATCACCGGCTACAGCCCCTAAGACCGCCCCAGGGCGGGTTGCTCGCCGTCACCGCGAGCAGGGCGGCCGCCCGGTAGGTCAGCCCGCAAGTGAAGCGCCCGTCACCAGGCACAGGACAGCCGCCGCCCCGAGCCCGATCCCGACGGCACCAACCGGGTCGGGCTCGGCCGCCGCCCGGGCCCCGCGGTTCACCCGGCGCCAGCGAGGTGTCAAGCGACCGGGCGAACTCGTCGGATTCTCGCTTGGCCTGCTCCTTGGCGGGCCCGTGCCGCTCCCGCGGCGTGCCGGCGATCTGCTTCCTCCGGCCGGACAGATCGTCGTCCGTCGGCCGCGCCCACTTGCCCTTACCTTGCCCGTCACCCGCTTCCAGGTGTCCGCGAGCTGGTCCCACTTCCTGGCCGGCCTCGGCCAGCGGTCGGGCGAAGGGCCGGCCGGCGGACGGCGCAACGGGCCCGCCGTCCGCCGGCATCGGCCACCGGAACGGGCCCCCAGTCCGCCGCCGCGGTAGTCAGCGTCCGTGCAAGAGCGAGCGCCACCGCGATTCCCCGGGTCGCCGACCGGGAGGCGGCCAGCTCGGTGGTCAGCCCGACCCACGGAATCCGGCCCCAGCCGGGCTAGACCGCCGCATCGGGGACGGAGAGCGGCCGGTCCGCCCCGAGGCTCAGTCCGCCCGACCGGGCGGGTCGAACGACGGCGGCACGGGCGGCATGTCGCGGGTCAGCACGGCCGACATCTGACGGCCCGCCCGCGAGAAGTCGAACGGCTTGAACCCGAGCTTCAGCGCCGGCGAGTCGGGCTTGAGGCGGAAATCGCCCCGCCCCGGTGCGACGAACCCGGGGTCGGCGATGACCGAATTCACGTCCTGGCCCCGCTGCCGTTGCCACCGCGCGAAGTCCGTGCCGTCGGCGAACGTCACCGGCTTGCCGGCCGCGTTCCAGTAGAGGTTGTGGTCCAGCTTGAAGTTGTTGTCCTTCCAGTTGCCGCCCAGCAGCGGCCCGTCGGTCCAGTAGACGATGTTTCGCTCCAGCGAAAACGACGGGTGCGGCTCAGTGCGGGTCCGCTGGAGTTGCCACTGCTCGGCCAGGGCGAAGATGTTGTTCCGGACCACGTTCTTCTTTCCGTAGTGCTGGTGGAACAGCCCGGTCCTGGTGCGGTAGACGAGGTTGTTTTCCAGCAAAATGCCGGTCGAGCCTTCGTCGGTGTAGAGGCCCCAGCCGCCGTAACTGAACGACTGCACGTCGTGGATGACGTTGTCGTGGACGGTCGTGCCGGGGGAGACGCCCAGGGTGTAGACCCCGCCCAGGTCGGACAGCACGCCCTGGCCGAGCGTGTGGATGTGGTTGAACCCGACGTCGTTGTGCCGGGCTTTGCTCGGGCCGTACCCCCACACCCAGCCGACCGAGACGCCGGTGTAGTAGAAGTCGTGGACGTCGTTGTGGTCCACGACGTTGTCCGGCGAGTCGCCGATCCAGACGCCGACGGCCGCCGGGTGCAGCCGCCCGCC
>DASXAN010000377.1:0-6078 GCA_036406755.1 Gemmataceae bacterium | reverse complement strand
GCGAAGCGTCGCGTACAGGGGATCGAATTCGTCGCGCGAATCAAGGGGCCGATTTCGCTAGTCGCTTCTTCCACGCCGGGTAGTCCTTCGCCAGCAACTCGGCCGGCCAGGTGCTCAGCCAGTTGTAGCCGTTGCGGCGCTCGTAGCCGATCTCGCTCAGGTCGTACTTCGGCACCCCGTCGCGGTCGGCGAACAGCGGGCGGTTGGTGCCGATCTCGTAGAACCGGGACCACAGCGGCGGCGCGGCCGGGTCCTTGACCACCACCTTGTTGCGGCCCCGCGGTGCCTTCGGGTCGTTCTCGTAGACGACCCGGATGCCAGTCAGCTTGGCCGCCTCGAACCACGCCACCGCCGCATCGACGGCCCGCACGACTTCGGGGCTAGGATGGTCGAGGCTCATCAGCAGCCGGACGACGCCGACCGACTCGGCCCCGCTCAGCGACGCCAGCTCGTACGTCCGCGCCGGCCGCGGGTTGTAGTCCTTCTCGTCGTGCTGGGCGCACCACGCCATCAGCTTGCCATCGACCTTGATCTGGCACTTGAGGATGCACTCCACGCCCCGGCCGAAGGCGGCGCGGGCCGCCGCCTTGCGGCCGGCGTCGAGGAAGGCGTAGCGGTCCGAGGAGTACGTCTCGCGGAGAAACTCCATAAGGCGGACCATGGCGTCGTCGTTGAACGTGATGTACCGGTGGTACGTCTTCGGCGGCGGGTAGAACTGCGGCCAGCCGCCGGTCGGGTACTGGGCCTTGAGGATGTAGTCCATCCCCTTCTCGAAGGCGGTGCGGTAGCGGTCGTCATGAGTGGCGCCCACCATGCGGGCGAGGAACCGCAGCTCGTCGGTGGTGGCGCGGTTGTCGAAGGTCGGCTTCAGCGCGGCCCGGTCGCCGGCGTAGGGGACGGTGGTGTCGGTGTTCTTCGGCCAGCCGCCGAGGTCGGACTGGTGGGACAGGATGTTGGCGGCGACGCGCTTGGCTTCGTCGGAAGCGAACCAGGCGTCAGGCTTGCGGAGGTAACGGGCGACCGGCTCCGCGGCCGGCGCGGCAGGTATGAGGGCGGTGAGAACCAGTAGTGCGGCGGCGCGCCGGGTCATGCCGGTAACATACCCGCTCTGCGGGTAAACTCCAAAACCCGAGCACCAAATCCCAAACCGCCGGTTGGGGTTTGGGATTTGGTGCTTGGGATTCGGGATTTCCCGCGGAGCGGGGTTCAGTCCGGGTACTTGCGGTAGACCTGCTCGAACTGCGGGGCGACCAGCTTGAACACCTCCAGCAGCCGCGGGTCGAACTGCCCGGCCGACGACCCGAGGATCACCTGCACCGCCGCCGCGTGCGCCAGCCCCGGGCGGTGCGCCCGCCGGCTCCGCAGGGCGTCGTACACGTCGCACAGGGCGAACAGCCGGGCCGCCAGCGGGATCGAGTCGCCGGCCAGCCGATCCGGGTAGCCGCCGCCGTCCCACCGCTCGTGGTGATGCCGGGCCAGGTCGGCCGCCGTCTTCAGGAACCGCACCCCGGCCCCGTACTTGTCCAGCACCTTCTCCAACAGCTCCGCCCCGAGCTGGGTGTGCGACTGCATCAGGATCCGCTCCTCGGCGTCCAGCCGGCCGGGCTTGTGCAGGATGTGGTCCGGCAGGGCGACCGTGCCGACATCGTGCAGCGGGGCGCAGCACTCCAGGTCGCGGACGAATTCCGGGTCGATGACGGCGTCGAACGGCCGCACCCGCCGGGCCTCGTCCGCCAACACCTTCACGTACAGCTGCACCCGCCGCAGGTGCCCCTCCGTCTCCGTGGACCGCTGGCCGACGGCCGTCGCGAGCGCCAGCACCAGCGCGCTGCGGGCCTGGGCCAGGTCGCCGTCGCGGTCGTTGAGGGCCTTCGCCAGGTCGGCGCTGACGGTTTGCAGGTGACGCTGCAACCCGTCGGCCCGGTCGAGCATCGTCTTCAGCCGTAGCGCCGCCCGCACCCGGCCCTGGAGCTGGGCCGGGGTGAACGGCTTGCACAGGTAGTCGTCCGCGGAGGTCAGCAGGGTGCGGGCCAGCTCGTCCTGGGACGCCGCCCCGCTCAACAGCAGCACCCGCACGTGCAGCCCACCCGGCCGCTCGCGGAGCCGGCGGAGCACGTCCAGCCCGGACATGCCGGGCAGCGAGACGTCGAGCAGGATCAGGTCGTAGCGGGTGTTGGTGGCCGCCTCCAGGGCGGCCGGGCCGTCGGCCGCCTCGTCGATCTCCACCGGCTGGTCGGCCAGGACGTGCCGGCACAGCCGCCGCAGGCCCGGCTCGTCGTCCACGACCAGCACCCGGGCCGGCCGGTCGTCGGCGAACGGGACGGCCCCGGCCCCGGCCAGCGGCCGGTCCACAACCGTGTCGCTGGACTCGCCGCGGAACGGCAGCAGTGCCCGCACCACCGCCTGCGGGTCCGGGAAGCGGTCCTCCGGCTTCGGCGCCAGCAGTCGGGCCAACACCTCGTCCAGGGCGGCCGGGACCTCCGGGCGGTGGGTGCGGACGCTCGGCGGCGGCTGGGTCATCCGCCGGGCGATCTCCAGCGGGGCCGGGCCGGTGGCCGGGAACGGCGGCTGGCCGGCCAGGCACCAGTACAAGACCCCCCCCAGCCCGTACAGGTCGGCCCGGATGTCGGCCGTGTGCGCGTCCTGGGCCTGCTCCGGCGCCATGTACTCCAGCGTCCCCAGCAGCACGCCCGGCTCGGTCAGCCGCTGGCGGACGTCCTGGGCCAGGCCGAAGTCGAGGAGCTTGGCCGCGTGGCCGTCGGCGATGAGGATGTTGGTCGGCTTGATGTCCCGGTGGACCAGCCCGCGGGCGTGGGCCGCCGCCAGGGCGGAGGCGATCTGGTGGCCGACCTCGCACGCCCGGCCGATGGTCATCGGCCCGCGGGTGCGGACCAGCTCCTCCAGGTCCGGCCCGTCCACGAACTCCATGACCAGGTAGTGCAGGACCGCCTCGCCCGGCCGCGGGCTGTGGGCCTGGCCGGCGTCCAGCGGGGCGACGATGTGCGGGTGCCGCAGCGCCCCGACCGCCCGCATCTCCGCCCGGAACCGCATCAAGAGCCGCGTGTCCTGGTCCGGGGACAGCGACAGCACCTTGACCGCCGCCGGGCGGCGGAGCAGGACGTGCTCGGCCCGGTAGACGACGCCCATGCCGCCGGCCCCGAGGCGGTCCAGCACCCGGTAGTTGCCCAGGACCAGGCCGAAATCGCGGCCGGCCCGCAGCCGCCCGGCCTGGTAAGCAGTGAGCAGCCCGTGCTCGACCAGCCGCTCGAAGAACGTGGCCGGCTCCGGCCAGCGGGTCAGCTCCTCCTGCACCGACCGTGACAGCCGCTCCCAGTCCTCCAAGAGGACGATATTGGCCGAGAACAGTGCGTTGAGCGTCCAGCGCGACGGGTCGTTGCCGACCGGCGGGGCCGTCAACTGCGTCAGCTTGTTGGCGGCCACAACGGACATTGCGCGGCGCTCCGCAAGCGAGTCTCTGGCAGGGTATGCGACAACTATAGGTCACAATGGGACAGGAGAGGATTTGCGCACGATGCGCGAGGCGCGGATCACGGCGAGTCAGACCGGTTCTGCGGCGGATTCAGGTTGTGCGGAAAATGTCAGGAGGCGGGTCATTCAGCCGCCTCGTCCAGCTCACCGGCGGCGTGCAGGGCGTCCATCGCCCGCTGGTAGTCGGTCGTGTCCTCGACCACCAGGCCGTCCCGCAGCACGACGATCCGCCGGGCGGCGTGGGCCACGGCCGGGTCGTGTGTCACCAGAATGACGGTGATGCCGCTCTCCCGGTTCAGCTCGCGGAACAGGTGGATCACGTCCTTGCTGGTGCGCGTGTCCAGGTTGCCGGTCGGCTCGTCGCACATGAGGATGGCCGGCTCGTTCGCCAGGGCGCGGGCGATCGCCACCCGCTGCTGCTGGCCGCCGGACAGCTGGGCCGGGTGGTGGTCCAGCCGGTCGGCCAAGCCGACCCGGGCGAGCAGGTCGACCGCCCGCCGCCGCCGCTGGCGGGTCGAGAGCCCGCGGCGGTACATGAGCGGCAGCTCGACGTTCTCGACGGCCGACGTGCGGGACAGGAGGTTGAAGTTTTGGAAGACGAACCCGATCCGCCGGTTGCGGACGACGGCCCGCTCGTCCCCGGCCAGGGTGGCGATCTCCTGGCCGGCCAGGCGGTAGCTTCCGGACGACGGCCGGTCCAGGCAGCCGAGGGTGTTCATGAGGGTGGACTTGCCGGACCCGGACGGGCCGACCAGGGCAATGAACTCGCCCTGCTCGATGTTCAAGGAGACGCCACGGAGGGCGACGACCTCGACCTCGCCGAGGTGGTAGACCTTGCGGACGTCCGTCAGCTCGATGAGCGGCACGCGGCGGGCCTCACGCAGTCGGGGTTGTCGGTTTCATCATAGGGCCGCCGGGCTCGGAGGCTCTGACGGGACGGTGCCACGGCCGACCAATTGCGAGCGATCGGCCGGGCCGTTAGCCTGGGAGGCGGGAGCGAACTCCGCGAGGGAACCACCATGTCCCGAATCCGCTGGGGGTGTTGGACGGGCTTGCTCCTGTCCGTCGGCCTGGCCAGTGCCCTCGCGGCCGACCCGCGGCCATCCACCGGCTCCCGGGCCGGTGAGGAGCGGGAGATCGGCGGCGTCAAGTTCTGCTGGTGCCCGCCGGGCAAGTTTCGGATGGGTAGCCCGCCGGACGAACCTGAGCGGCGACCGGACGAGGCCCAGGTCGATGTGACGCTCACCCGCGGCTTCTGGATGGCCAAGTACGAGACGACGCAGGGCCAGTGGAAGCGGGTGGTCGGTGCGCTGCCGGGACCGCTCACGGCCGAGTTGCCGGCCGGCGACGAGCTGCCGGTCGGCAACGTCAACTTCGCCGAGGCGGAGGCGTTCTGCCGCAAGTTGACCGAGCTGGGGCACACGTCCGGCGACCTGCCCGCCGGCTGGGAGGTCCGGCTGCCGACCGAGGCGCAGTGGGAATACGCCTGCCGGGCCGGTACGACCACCGCAACGGCGTTCGGCGACAAACTCAGCAGCAAGCAGGCGAACTTCCAGGGCAAGCCGTACAACGGGGCCGAGCCGGGGCCGTCCCTGAAGCGGGCTGCCCCGGTGGGTAGCTACCCCGCCAACGCCTGGGGGCTGCACGACATGCACGGCAACACGTTCGAGTGGTGCCGGGACTGGTACCACCCGCGGCTGCCCGGCGGCACCGACCCCGACCTGTACGCCGCCAAGGCCACGTCCCGCGTCCGGCGGGGCGGGGCGTGGACGGACAACGGCTGGCCGTGCCGGTCGGCGTTCCGGCTGCGGTTCGAGCCGGAGCGGCGGTACGACCACATCGGCTTTCGCGTCGTCGCCCTGCAGCGCTAGCCTGCCGTGGCCGCGACACCGACGAACGCAGCCGGACCCTTCATGAGTCAGCCTCCACAGGTCGGGTGAGCTTCCCGGCCGGGCCGCGGCCCGGCGGTCGATGCCTTATTCGCCGTTCACCTGGGTTCATTTGTCGAGCGATCTGCCGACAGGATAGGCGGTAGCTGCAGCACATGGGTGCAGTCCGTGACGCCGGCCACCGGCCGGAACCCGAGCCGCTCGTAGAGCCGCCCCGCCTCCGGATTCGTCGTCCGCACCCGCAGCGTGCGGAAGTGCCCGATGGCGGACGCGATGACGGCCTCGACCAGTCGCCGGCCGGCGCCGCTACCTCGATATTCGCGCAAGACGTACAGCCGGCGGACGCGACCGATGGTGTCGTCACCGGCGTTGGGATCAGCGTTCAGACCACAGACGCCGACGAGGGAGCTACCGGCGCGGGCGACGAACAGTGCCTCGCCCGGCCGGTCGAAGCGGTTGATGCCGGCCGCCCACTCGTCGGCCAGCCGGCGGACGAACCGCCAGCCGTCGCGTTCGCCCTCGGCGACCAGCGGGGCGAGGGCATCCGCAGGCAGGTCGCGCACTTGGTCAATCACGGTAAGGACCGCTTCGGACGTCATGACCGCTCCGCGACGTTTGGATCGCTTTGCGGACGGTGTGGTGGGTTGGTGACCCCGAGCGCCAGCGAGGAATCCTCGCTGGCGCTCGGGCTCGGACCAAC
>DASXAN010000376.1:0-3751 GCA_036406755.1 Gemmataceae bacterium | reverse complement strand
GAGCCGGTCAGTCGATCAGGCCGCCGACCTCGGCCCGCAGCCGGGCCAAGACGCGGGCCTTGGCGACGCGGACGGCCACCGCCGTCATGCCCAGTTCGGCGCCGGCGTCGGCGGCCGTCCGCCCGTCCACGGCCGTCTGCCAGAACGCCCGCCACGTCCGGTCCTCGAACTCCGATCGGATCAGGTCGAGGGCCCGGTGGTACAGCCCGCCCGTCTCGGCCGCGTCGTCCTCGCCGCCGGCCGCCGGGTCGGGCAGCGCTTCCAACCGCGCCTGGGCGGCCGTCCCGCCGGCGGCCGGCGGGTGCCGGCCGGCCCGGCGGTGGTAGTCGAGCAGCTTGTGCCGGGTGATGCCGCGGACCCAGGCGCGGAAGCTGCCGGGCCGCCGCCGCTCGAAGTCGGTCAGCCCGTCGGCCACGGCCAAGAACACCTCCTGGGCTATGTCCGCCGCGTCCGCCGGCCGGGCCCCGCCCCGCCGGCACCAGTGCTCCACCAGCGGGCCGTACAGCGCCACCAGCCGCGACCACCCCTGCGGGTCCCGGCGGCGGGCGCGCTCCAGCAGCGTCAGCGACGTGGGCTCGCTCATCATTTCCCGCCATCCTACCACCGCCGGCCGCCCCCGTCTGGTACGATCCCCGGTACGGCACGTACTTGACTCCGTGTGCCACGGCAAAACGAGCCGGCGGGGATTCCTGTGAACGGGTTGACCGAACCATCGCCGATTGGCACCTGCCCCTCCCCGGAGCGGCTGGCGGCGTTCCTGGCCGGCCACCTGCCGCCCGAGGAGGGCGACGCCCTCGCGGCCCACGTCCAGCAGTGCCGGCCCTGCACTGCCGCGGCCGAAGCCATCCCCGAGCCGGTCGACCGGCTCGCCTCCGCCTTGCGGGGATTGTGCGGGTCCGGCCCCGCCGCGGGCGGCGAACCGCCAGACGGTGAGCAGGCAGCGGCCGCGTATGAGCCGACGACGCGGGTGACCGCTCCGCTGGAGCCGCCGGCAATTCCGGACGGGTCCCGGCTGCGGGAGTACCGCCTCGGCCGGCTGCTCGGAGAGGGCGGCATGGGGCGAGTGTACCGGGCCGTTCACGAGCGGCTGGGCAAGACCGTGGCCGTGAAGCTGGTGACCGCCCGCCCGGTCGGCGGGTCGGACGCCGTCGCCCGGTTCCGGCGGGAGGTGCGGGCCGCCGGTCGGCTGGACCACCCGAACATCGTCCGCGCCACCGACGCGGGCGAGGCCGACGGCGTCCCGTTCCTGGTCATGGAATACGTCCCCGGGACCGACCTGACGCGGCTGCTCGACCGGGCCCCGTGGCTGCCCGTGGCGGCGGCGTGCGAGGTCGCCCGGCAGGCGGCCCTGGGGTTGGCCCACGCCCACGACCACGGCCTCGTCCACCGCGACGTCAAGCCGTCCAACCTGATGCTCACGCCCGACGGGACCGTGAAGCTCCTGGACCTCGGCCTGGTCCGGTGGCAGGACGTGGCCGCCGGGGACGCCGACGCCACCGCCTCCGGCACGCTCATGGGGACGTTCAACTACATGGCGCCGGAACAGGCCGACGACCCGCGGAGGGCCGGGCCGCGGGCCGACCTCTACAGCCTCGGCTGCACGCTCTACCACCTGCTCACCGGGAATGTGCCGTTCCCGGCCCCCGAGTTCGAGACGCCGTACCAGAAGATGAAGGCGCACGCCGCCGCCCCGGTGCCGCCGGTCCGGACCCGCCGGCCGGACGTGCCGGACGGGCTGGCGGCGACCCTCGACCGGCTGCTGGCGAAGGACCCGGCCGACCGGATGGCCACGGCGGCCGAGGCGGCGGCGGCCCTGGCCCCGTTCGCCGCCGGGGCCGACCTGCCGGGGCTGTACGCCGCCCACGCCCCGCCGCCGGACGCGCTGGCGGACGAGCCGCCGCCGACCGCAGCCGCGGCCGTCATTTCGCCCGCCCATCGCCGCCGCTGGTGGCCGTGGGTCGTTGCCGCAGTCGCGCTGGCTGCCGCGGTTGCCTGGCTGGCGCTGGACCGCCAACCTCCGGAAAGCTCGACCCCGCCGGCGAAGGCTGCGATCGCCGAGCCGATCCTCGAACCGCTCGTCGTCACGTCCACGGCCGACGACGCGGAGCCCGGCAAGCTGACGCTCCGCGACGCGATCGTGCGGGCGAATGCGGCCCCGAATGACGTCCGCATCCAGATTGGCGTGACCGGCACTATTGGACTGTTCCGGCCGCTGCCATCGCTGACCGGTCGGTTGGACGTGACCGGCCCCGGGGCCGACCGGCTGATCGTGCGCCGGGCGGCGACGGCCCCGGAGTTCCGGGTGTTGACGGTCGCCCCGTCGGCCCATGTCACGATCCGCGGGATCACGCTGAGCGGCGGCCGTGCGCCCGAAGGCGGCGGCCTGTTGAACCAGGGCCGGTTGACGCTGTCGCGCTGCGTCGTCCGCGATGACGCGGCTGCCGGCAACGGCGGCGGTATTTCCAGCGACGGCACGCTGGAACTGGACAAGGCGATCGTCGCCGACAACCGGTCCGGGAATCAGGGGGGCGGGGTGTACAGCGGCGGCCGGCTGACGATGGTGGGCGCGGCCGTGTGCGACAACGCCGCCGCGTCCCACGGCGGCGGCGTTTACACCACCGGCGACCTGACCGCGTCGAGCAGCACGATCGCCCGCAACCGCAGCAACCGGTACGGCGGCGGGCTGGCCACCGACGGCGGCAGCTGCCTGCTAACGAGCGTGACGGTGACGGCCAACCGGGCGGACGCGGACGGCGACGGCCGCCGTGACGGCGGCGGCCTGCGGGTCTACAACCTGCCCACGTTGCGCCTGTACAACACGATCGTCGCCGGTAACTGGGCCGGGGCCGGCCCGGGCCGGCCGGACGACGTCGGCGTGCTCGGCGGCGCCCTGGCCGGTGGGCACAACCTCGTTGGAGCCGCCCAGCCCGAATGTGGCCTGCGAGATGGTGCCGACGGTAATCGGGTCGGCACCCCCGACCGGCCGCTCGACGCCAGGCTCGCCCCGCTGCCCGACGCCGCCGGCCAAACCTGGGCCTATGCCCCGCTTCCCGGTAGTCCCGCACTCGACCGCGGGGACAACTCCAAGGCCGGCGCCGCCGACCAGCGGGGCAAGCGGCGAATCGTCAACGGCACCGTCGACGTCGGGGCGATCGAGGTGCAGTCGGCCGACCGGCCGTAAGCCATTTCCCCCGGACGTGATTGCCGTGGCCCGGGCCGACGGGTTAAATACGCTCAGCCCGCCACCCGCCGCCGGAGCCGCCACGTGACGCCCGCCTGCCGCACCGCGCTCGTCCTCGTCAGCGCTGCGCTCGCACCTGGCATCGCGCATGCCGCCGACGAGGCCATCGACCGCAAGTACCCGCTCGACCCGCAGCTCGCCGTCCTGGCCCGCGACGTCGCCAGCCCCGACTACCGCAAGCTGGTCCTCGAGAAGATGCTCGTCACCGACCTGGCCGCCGAATGGCAGCGGGTCGCTACGGCCGACAACCCTGACAGCTTCCTTGCAAAGCACGGCAAGGACAAGGTGCTGGCGGACCCGGACCTGAAGCGGGCCTACGAACGCCGGATGCAGATCCGCACCGACTTCCTCGACCTGATGCGGCAGGGGTACAAGCGGTACAAGAAGCCCGCGCCGTTCGACCAGGGAGCCAAAGCGGAGCTGGCCGGGACGCTGACGAAGAACGTCGCCGCCCCGGCCGTCGCGGTCGCCCCGGTCCTGCCGTGCCCGGGGGCGGAGCGGAACTGGCCG
>DASXAN010000375.1:0-2577 GCA_036406755.1 Gemmataceae bacterium | reverse complement strand
ACAACCATTCGGGGTGGCGCGTGTCCCCGGGGTGCGCTGCGCGACCCCGGGCTGTGAGATGCAACGCCTTCGGCGTAAAAGACCGACGAGGCTCGACGACGCTAGGACACCACAAAGGCGTGGTATCCCCACGCCGGCACGTCCAGGTACAGCCCGCGGGCCAGCAGGTCGTCGCGCGCCCGGTCGTACCGCGCCTCTGACAGCTGATCCGCCAATATCACCGTCCGCCCCCGCAGGTCCGGCCACGGCCAGGCGACGTAGCACTGCCCCTGCGTCGGCCCGTAGTTGACCGCCACCAGCAGCCGCTCCCGGCCGGGGCCGTCCCAGGCGAACGCGATGAACTTCTCCCACGTCGGGTTGCCGTCCCACGCCGGGCGGCAGTCCACGAGCCGCCACGTGCCATCGCCGACAACCGGCCGCCGCAGGACCGCGAACAGCCGGCCGTAGAAGTCGGCGAGCCCCTCATCGACCGGCTCCGGGGTGATCCGGCCGAGGTGGACCGGCAGCCGCTTCGTCCGGCCGACGTACTGGCCGTCGTGGACGAACCGCAGGCCGGGCACCAACAGCGCGATCGTCGCCGCGGCCTTGTGGACGTCGCCGGGGAACGTGGCCGCCGCCCGCGGCTCGTCGTGGTTCTCCAGGAACCGCACCGACCGCCGCATGAACTCCGGGTCGGCGTGCAGGTGGCCGCGGACCGCAGCCGCGTCCCGGTCCCGCAGCCGGTCGTAGAGCTTCTTGTCGTAGGTGTAGTCGAAGCCCTGCTGCTGCAACTCGTACTCGCGGTCCCAGTAGACTTCGGCCATGAACGTGAAGTCCGGGTGGCGGGCCTTCACCGCCGCGATCGCGCCGGGCCACCACGACTCGGCGACATCCCCGCCCCATGTCCGCGCGATGACGTCGGGCAGCAGCAACATCGCCATGTCGCAGCGGACGGCGTCGCATTTCAGGGCGACGGCCAGGAGTTCGCACTTCATCGCGGACCGAAGTTCGGGATGCCTGTAATCGAGTTGGGCAGTATCCGTCCAGCCGGGGAAGTACGGGTCGCGGCCGTGGGCCAGGATGCGGCCCGCCGGCGTGCGGAAGTAGTTATTCGGCTCTCGGACCAGATCGGCTTCGGTGCCGGCGACGTAATGCTCGGGGTACGCGGCGATCCACGGGTGGTCGAGGGCGGTGTGATTCGGCACGAAGTCGAGCAGCAGCCGGACGCCGCGGCAGCGAAGGCGGTCGCGGAACCGGGCCAGGGCCGCGTCGCCACCGAAATCGGCGTGGACCGTGTACGACCGGACGGCGAACGGCGAGCCGGCGACGTCGGCGTCGGTCAGGTCGGGCAGGTAGCGGGTGAACTCGTCTCGCAGGTCCGGCAGCGAGCGCGACACCCGGACGCCGGCCGGCCCGGTCTGCCAGACGCCCAGCGGCCAGAGCCAGTCGAACCCGAGGCGGGCGAGCGCATCGAGTTCGGCGTCCGGGGCGTCGTCGAACGTGGCGGGGCGACCGAGTCGTCGGCCCAACTCGGTGAGCCAGACGCGGGTGTTGATCTGATACAGTGACGGGTACTTGGGGTGACCCACGGGTGTCATCATGACCGAGCCGCTCGTCTACCTCAACGGCCAATTCGTCCCCGGCCCACCCGCCATCCCGGCCGGAGATGCCGGATTTGTCTTTGGCGCCACCGTTACCGACCGGGTCCGCACCTTTCGGGGCCAGCTCTTTCGGCTCGACGACCACTTGGCCCGGTTCCGCGAGAGCTGTCACCTGTGCCGGGTGCCGCTGCCGGTTTCGGACGAGGAGTTGCGGGCGGCGGCGGGGCGGTTGGTCTCCTCCCCTCACCCCCCGGGCGACCCGCTTCGCGGGTACCCCGCTCCCACAAGGGGAGAGGGGGAGGAAGAAGTCCTTGACAGTTCTCCCCCCTCTCCCCTTGTGGGAGAGGGGGGCCGGGGGGGTGAGGGGAAACCAACCTCCACCCCCGACCTCGCCCTCATCCTGCTCGCCACCCCCGGCCCGCTCGACACCGGCCCGCCGACCGTGATGATGCACACCTTCCCACTGCCGTTCGCCCGCTACCGCAAACTGTTCACCGAGGGGGCGACGCTCGTCGTCCCGCCGACGCAACCGATCCCCGCCGAGTGCATCGATCCGCGGGCCAAGGTGCGCTCCCGCATGCACTGGTGGATCGCCGAACAGCAGGCGAAGGAGATCGATCCCGACGCCAGCGCCCTGCTCGTGGACGTCTACAGCCGCGTCACGGAAACGGCCGCGGCGAACTTCCTCATCGTCAAGGACGGCACGGTCCTGACGCCGCCGCGGGACACCGTCCTGCCCGGCGTCAGCCTGCGGGTGGTGGAGGAGCTGTGCGGCGAGCTGGGCATCCCGTTCGCCGAGCGGCCGTTGAGGTTGGCCGAATGCCAATCGGCCGACGAGGCCATGCTCACCTGCACGTCGTACTGCGTGGCCGGGGTGCGGCGGCTAGGTAGCGTCGAGCTGCCGTGGCCCGGCCCGGTCTGGCGGCGGCTGTTGGCGGCGTGGTCGGCCCGGGTCGGGGTGGACATCGCGGCGCAAATCCTTCAATCGTAAACGACT
>DASXAN010000374.1:0-3027 GCA_036406755.1 Gemmataceae bacterium | reverse complement strand
CGACGCGACCGCCGGGTACGCGGTCGACTTCCGGTCCGGCGGCGCCGGCTGGCAGGACATCCTGTCCGGCATGGGCTTCTCCTGATGGCCGGCAAGACCCTCGCCCAGTACGCGGCCGAGGCGCAGCGGCAGCCGTTCGTCGTCGATCCCGGCGACGGGGAGCATGCGCCGCTGGTCATCGAGCCGCCGACCGTCGCCGCGATCCTCGCGATCGAGGAGGCCGGGTCGTCGCGGGAGGCGCTGCAGCGCATCGCCGGCGACCAGTACGAACCGCTGATGGCCGTCCTCGGCGGCCAGCCCGCCGGCGTGCTCGAATCGCTGCTGGGCGACATGCGCCGGTGGTTCGGGCTGGGAAACTCGCAAGCCTCGCCTGGCTCCTAGAGCGCTACGGCGGGGCGATCAGGGCCGACCTGGCCCGCTACTACGGCCGCGACCTGGCCGACGTCTTCCGCGACGACGGTGGGATGACGCCGGACGCGTGCTGGGACCTGATCTGTCACCTGCCGCGTGAGTCGGCGCTGCACTCGGCGATGGCCGCCGACGGCCAGATGGTGGTGGCGGCTGACGGGCCTGCTGTGCCGAGCCTGGCCGAGTTCCCGCCCGTGGTCGAGGCGCTGGCCGGCATCTACGACCTGCTCGCTGCCCTGCTGAAAGTGCAGGTCGCGCGGGGCGGTGGGAAGGCGCCGAAGATCGCGCCGTATCCGCGGCCGGTCACCGCCGCTGATCAGGCGCGGCGGGCCCAGGCGCGCGCCGAGTTCGCCGAGCTGGACCGTTACCTGACCGGCGGTTGAACGGCGACAAGACGGCGACCGCCACGACGGCCGCGGGGACGAGCAGCCACGGGCGCCAGTCGAGGAACCCGAGCGCGACCGCAGCCAGCACGATGACGGCTCCGGCGCCCCCACGCCGCCGGTGGCCACCGGTGGTGAGCACGAACGGGCCGGGGAGCGGCAGGCCGAAACGGATCCTCATAGCCGGATGATCTTACGTCCGGCCGGCGTCAACGGGAAGGGGTGAACGCGTGGCTTTCCAGGTCGGCTCGGCGTTCATCCCGGTCAAGCCCGATCTGCGCGGGTTCCATAAGACGATAGCCGCCGAGTTCAAGGCCCTTGGCCCAGAGGCGGAGAAGTGGGGCGCCGACACCGGCAAGCGGTTCGCGTCGGGGTTCCAGGATGAGCTGCGCGGCAAGTTCGCCCGGCTGCCGCACGCGCAGATCGAAGCCGATGCGGACACGGCGAAGGCTGACGCTGAGCTGGACCGGGTGGCGCGGGACCGGACGGCGCGGATCGACGTTTCGCTCGGCGGCGAGCTGCGCAAGCTGCTCGTCCCGGGTGCGCTGCTGGCCGGGTCGGCGCTCGGGCCGTCTGCTGTGGGCCTGGGCGCCGGCGTTGCCGGCGCGGCGGTCGCGTTCGGTGCCGCGGGGACGGCGGCGGCGGCTTTTGGTGCGATCGCGGTGCCGATGTTCAAGAAGGTCACGGCGGCGCAGAGCGCGTACACCAAGGCCGTCAAGGCCTACGACCAGGCGAGCACGAAGGCGCAGCGGGTCAAGGCGCTCAAGGATGAGAAGGCGGCCCTGGCCAGCCTGACCCCGGCGGAGAAGGGGCTGGCGAAGCAGCTGGGCGGTCTCAAGGCCGCGTGGGCCGGGCTGCAGAAGGCTGAGGAACCGGTCGTCGCCCGCTCCCTGGCGCCGTGGTTCGGCGTCGCCGCCACCGGCCTGAAGCTGGTGCGGCCGCTGATCGACTCGGCGGCCGGGTCGATCCAGTTCCTGGGGATCAAGGCGAACGCGGCGCTCAACCAGCCGTTCTGGGGCCGGTTCTTCACGACGCTGTCCACCTCCGGCGGCATCGCCCTCGACGACTTCGGCACTGCCCTGGGCCATGTCGCGGACGGACTGGCGCACCTGTTCGTCCAGTTCGCCCCGGACATCGACAAGCTGCCGAAGCTGATCAACGGGTGGGCCACCAGCTTCGACAACTGGGCCACCCACTACAAGCGGTCCGGGTTCGACAACTTCATCAAGAACACCTTCACGCCCGAGAATGTGGCCAACCTGAAGTCCACGCTCAAGGCCAGCGGCACCCTGCTGGGGAACGTGGCCAAGGCCGTCCAGAACATCTCCCCGGCCGCGCTCGGCGGCCTGTCCAACGTGCTCATCGCGCTGTCGAAGCTGACGCCGGGGCAGATCGAGGCACTGGGGATCCTGTACACCGCGTCGAAGCTCGGCAGCAGTGTCAGCGGCCTGGGCGCCCTCGTGGGCGTCGGCGGCGGCAAAGGCAAACGTGGTGGGTTCGCGCCGTCGCGCACCAGCGCCGAGGGCGGCGGCACAACGGCCAAGGTCGGCAAGGGGATTGGGGAGGGCTTCGCCTCAGGCGGCATCGCGCACCTGCTCGAGGCCGGGGTCGCCGACGTTGGGCTGCCTGTGTGGCTTGCTTCGGTCATCCACCTGCCCAAGCAGCCGAAGTCGATCCTGCAGTCGGACCTGGATGCCACGTCGAAGGACAACAAGGCCGTCGTGGCCAGCATCAAGGCCGACTGGAAAGCCGTCAGCGGCAGCGTGAAGGCCGACTGGCACGCGGTGACCGGGAGCATCAAGGCCGACTGGAACGCGGTGAAGGGCTTCGGCAAGTCCATCGTGGCCAGCATCCGCGCCGACTGGAACTCGGTGACCGGGAGTGTGAAGGCGGACTGGCATTCGGTCGAGGCGAGCGTGAAGGCCGACTGGAACGGCACGGTCTCCTGGCTGCGCGGCATCGGCGGACGGGTGAAGTCGGCGGTCGGCCGGCTCGGCTCCATCCTGGTCTCCGCCGGGAAAGCCGTCCTGACCGGGTTCCTGTCCGGGCTGAAGTCGGCATGGAGTGGCGTGACATCGTTCGTCTCGGGCATCGGGTCGTGGATCTCGGCGCACAAGGGGCCCATCGAGCGTGACCGGCAGCTCCTGCGGCCGCACGGCAAGGCGATCATGGCCGGGCTGCACCAAGGGCTGCGTGAGGGGTTCGGCCCGGTGCAGGCGTTCACCGCGGCGTCCAC
>DASXAN010000373.1:0-4821 GCA_036406755.1 Gemmataceae bacterium | reverse complement strand
CGTGCCGCTTCTGGTCCAGGGCCAGCTCGGCCAGCAAGAGGCACCCGGCGGCCGCGTCCTTGTCCCGCACCTGCGGCATGGCCAGGATGCCGTGGCTCTCCTCAGTGGCGATGACCAAGTCCTCCGGTCGCGCCCGCACGTCCTCGTAGCTGCCCGTCTCCTCGAGTTGCCGCAGGACCTCTGCCATGTGCTTAAAGCCGACGAGCAGGTTGTTGACCACCTGCGCCCCGTACTGGCGGGCGATCCGCGTCACCAGCGACGTGGTCACGACCGTGGTGATGACGACTGGCGACTCCGGCATCCGCCCCTGCCGACCGAGCTGGTCGAGCTTGAACCAGGTGACGAGGGCGCAGATTTCGTTGCCGGTCAGGTAACGGAAGCCGCCGCGGCCGTCGGCGGCCAGCGCCCCGATGCGGTCGGCGTCCGGGTCGGTGGCCAGCACCAGGTCGGCGCTGTTCTCCCGGGCGACCCGCTCGGCCCGGTCCAGCGACTCGGGCACCTCCGGGTTCGGCGACTTGGTGACGTTCGGGAACTGCCCGTCCGGCGTGGCCTGCTCCGGCACCGGCATCGGCCGGAAGCCCTGCTCGGCCAGCACCTCGCCGGCGCTCATGCCGCCGACGCCGTGCAGGGGCGTGAACACGAGCGTGAATTCGTCGAACCGCGGCGGCGGGATCAGGCTCTGTTTCTGGCACAGATCGACGTACGCCCGGTGCGGCCCGTCGTCGAGGAAGTGGACCTTGCCGGCCCGGACCGCGTCGGCGAACGGCATCGACCGGATGGCCGACACCTGATCGACGATGTCGGTCATGATCTGGTCGTCGGGCGCGACCGGCTGGGCGCCGCGCTCGTCGGAGAACTTCAGCCCGTTGTCGTCGGGCGGGTTGTGGGAGGCGGTCAGGTTCAGCCCGCCGTGGGCGGCCAGGTGGCGGACGGCGAACGACATCTCCGGCGTGGACATGTACCGCGGGCTGTCCGACGGCAGGACGTGGACGTGAACGCCGTTGGCCGCGTACACCCCGGCGGCGTGGTGGGCCAGGTCCTTGCTCGACAGGCCGAGAACCGGGTTGGGCAGCTCCGGGTTGTAGACCGTGCGGCCGTCGAGGAACCGCCGCACGTCGTAGGCGATCACCACGCGCAAGGCTTCGACGCCGGGGAACTTCTGGCGGAGGTACTCACAATGCCCCTGCACGCTGGCGCCGATCGTCCACGGGTTCATCCGGTTCGGGCCGATGCCGACCGCCCCGCGGCGACCGCCGGTGCCGAACGGCAGGATCTGGTAGAAACTGTCGAGCAGGACCGACCACTTTTCCTGGCCGATGAGCCAGTCGAGCTGCGGCCGGTAGGCGGCGAATTGCGGGTCGGTGAGCCACTGGCCCAGGGCGCGGGCGGCCCGGTCGGTCAGGGCGGCGTCGGAGGAGATCGTGCGGAAGCCGGCGGCGGCGCGGGAGAGCGGGTCCATGCGGAGTCTCGTCGGTGGGGGTCAGTCCTCCGCCGTCAGGTACTCCGTCGGGATGACGCGGAAGACTTCCTCGATGCTAGTCTCTCCGCGGGCCACCTTCAACAACGCCGACAGCCGGCACTCCATCAGCCCGTCCTCGACGGCCTTCGCCCGCAGGACCGGGGTCGCGGCCCGGTCGAGGATCAATCGCCGCAGGGCGGGGGTGATCATCAACACCTCGAACACGCCGGTGCGGCCGTTGTATCCGAGGTTGCGGCACTCCGCACAGCCCCGCGGACCGTACATCAGGAACCCCTCGCCCGGCCCGAGGTATTTCCGGACGTCCTCGAACGTGTTCGGCGAGTCGCTCAGGTCGAACGACTGCCGGCATGCCGGGCAGAGGGTGCGGATGAGCCGCTGGGTGACGACGCCCAGGAGCGACCCGGACAGGAAGTGCGGGTGGACGCCGAGGTTGAACAGACTTTGGATGGCGCCGACGGCCGACGGGGCGTGCAGGGTGGCCAGGACCAGGTGCCCGCTGTTGGCCGCAAGCACCGCGGTCGCCGCCGTCTCCGGGTCGCGGATTTCGCCGACCATGATCACGTCCGGGGCCTGCCGCAGCACGTTCCGCAGCAGGTCGGCGAACCCGACGTCGATCTTGGCGTTGACCTGCGACTGGCGGATGCCGCCGAACGCGTACTCGACCGGGTCCTCGATGGTGTTGATCTTCCGCTCGCCGTTGTTGAGCTGGTTCAGGCAGGCGTACAGCGTGGTCGTCTTGCCGGAGCCGGTCGGCCCGGTGACGAGGATCAGCCCACTGGGGCTGGCGAGCATGCCGAGCAGCTGGTTCAGGTCGGGGCGGCTCAGGCCGAGCTGGTCGAGGTTCAAGAGGCGGGTGTCGCGGTCCAAAAGCCGCAGCGTCACGTCCTCGCCATACAAGGTCGGGATGATGTTGATCCGCAGGTCGATCACCTTGCCGGCGGCCCGGCGGTAGATCCATCGCCCGTCCTGCGGCCGGCGGCGCTCGGCCACGTTGAGGTCGGCGGCGGACTTGATGTACCCGAAGCACCGCCGGCCGAACTCGGCGGGCAGGTGGGTGATCGACCGCAGCACCCCCTGGTGGCGGGCCTGGACCATCAGGTGGTTGTCGTGGCTGGTGAAGAACAGGTCGCTGACGCCCAGGTCGGCGGCGTAGCCGATGAGGGCGTTGACGGCCTGTTCCGGCTCCATCCCCTCGATGTCGAACTGGAGCGACCCGGCGGGTTGAGTCATGACACCTGGGCCCCCCCGGCCCGCTGCACCGCCTCCGCTTCATCCGCAGCGACGTGCAGCAGGGTGTTCAACTTGAGCAGCCGCAGCACCTGGCCGACGGCCGGCGGTACGGAGTGGATAATCAGCCGGCCCCCGTCCCGCTCGAACCGCTTGTGGGAGCCGATCAGCCAGCTGATGCCGCTGGAGTCGGTGTACGGGGTCTTTTCCATGTTCAGAAGCACCTGGCGGCGGTAGATGGCCGGCCCCAGGAGGTCCTCGAACGCATCCCGCTCCTTGGGGAGTGCGTACTGGGTGATCTCGCCCTCGCACTCGAGGCGCGTGACTTGATCGGTGTGCGAAATGAGCGTCAGCCGCATGACCGTGTCCCCCGCGGCCGGCGGCCGGCCGCGTGCGAGTCGAGTGGGGAGGATCGAAGATTCCGTTACAATAATCAACCGGACAGCGGCGCGATAGGGTGAATCCGGTTTTTCTTGCGGCCAACCTTCCGCCGCGCCGTCAACGCCGGAGGCGCCGGTCATGGCCCCGGCCGGAGTCGTTCGGATGGGGAACCTGGTCTACGAGTACGACGTGGTCGTGGTCGGCGCGGGGCACGCCGGCGTCGAGGCGGCGCTGGCCGCCGCCCGGCTCGGACTGCGGACCGCGCTCTTGACCATGAACGCCGACGCCGTCAGCCAGATGAGCTGCAACCCGGCGATCGGCGGCGTCGCCAAGGGGCAGATCGTCCGCGAAATCGACGCCCTCGGCGGGGCCATGGGCCGCGTCACCGACGCCGCCGGCGTCCAGTTCCGCCTGCTCAACCGCACCAAGGGCCCGGCCATGCACTCGCCCCGGGCCCAGTGCGACAAGAAGCTCTACCAGTTCACCATGAAGCGGGTCGTCGAGGACGAGCCCAACCTGACGCTGCGCCAGGAACTGGTCGAACGGCTATTGCTGGAAGACCAGCCGCACTCGTCCACGGCCCCCCGGGGGGTCGTCGGCGTGGTCGCCCGTGGCGAGACCGTCTACCGCGCCAAGGCCGTCATCCTAACGACCGGTACCTTCCTCCAGGCGGTCATGCACACCGGGGAGGCCAAGACGTGCGGTGGCCGGGCCGGCGATTCATCGGCGGAGGAGATGAGCCTGTCGCTGCGGGATTGCGGGTTCGAGCTGGCCCGGTTCAAGACCGGCACGCCGTGCCGCCTTAACGGCCGGACGATCGACTTCTCGCAGCTTGAGTTCCAGCCCGGCGACGCGGAGCCGGTTCCGTTTTCGTTCGCCACCGACCGCATCGCCCAGCCGCAGCTCGACTGCCACATCACCTACACGACCGCGGCCGTCCACGACCTGATCCGGGCCAACCTGCATCGGGCGCCGATGTACTCCGGCCAGATCAACTCCCGCGGGCCGCGGTACTGCCCGTCCATCGAGGACAAGGTGGTGCGGTTCGCGGACAAGGAGCGGCACCAGATCTTCCTGGAACCAGAGGGCTACCACACCCGCGAGTACTACTGCAATGGCATCAGCACGAGCCTGCCCAAGGACGTACAGCAGGCGATGCTCCGCCTCATCCCCGGCCTGGAGAACGCAGAGGTCATGCGCTGGGGCTACGCCGTCGAGTACGACTACGCCCCGCCGACGCAATTGCACCCGACCCTGGAAACCAAGCCGGTCGAGGGACTGTACTTCGCCGGCCAGATCAACGGGACGACCGGCTACGAGGAAGCGGCCGCCCAGGGGCTGATGGCCGGGGCGAATGCCGGGCTGAAACTGCTCGGCCGGCCGCCGCTGGTCCTGGACCGGTCGCAGGCCTACATCGGCGTCCTGATCGACGACCTGGTGACGAAGGGCGTCGACGAGCCGTACCGCATGTTCACGTCGCGGGCCGAGTACCGGCTGCAACTGCGGCACGACAACGCCGACCGCCGACTGACACCGCTGGGCCGGGCCGCCCGGTTGGTGGACGATATGGCCTGGGACCGGCTCCGGGCAAAGGAGCAGGGGATCGCCGAGCTAACCGATTGCCTGCGCTCGCGCCGCCATCACGGTATTACCCTGGAACAGTCGCTGCGGCGTCCGGAGACGGAGTGGCCGGACCTGGTCGCCCTCGTCCCGGCACTGGGCGTCTGGTCGAA
>DASXAN010000372.1:0-1876 GCA_036406755.1 Gemmataceae bacterium | reverse complement strand
CCGCAAAAAACGCCACGTCCGCCGCCGCCGTGCGGAAGTGGGCCAGCGACCGGAACCGGCCGTCGAACCCGCGGCACCGCATGGCGTGGGCCACCCCCTCCGCCCGCTCCGCGCCGCGGACCACCAGCGTCCCGACGACGTGCCCGACGGTGCGGTACGTGTGCCGGTCCAACCGCGGCCGGAACCCCCGCACCCGCAGCGCCCGCCGCAGCCGGTCCAGCTCGTCGGCCAGCACGAACAGGTAACGGTAGCTGAGCAACAGGACGTGGACCAGCGTCCCCGGCAGCCGCAGCGCCTGGGCTGCGTGCAGCGTCACCGGCACCGGGGCCGTGCCCAGCGCCACCAGCGCCAGCGTCACGACCGCCCCCGCCTTGGCCGCCAGCAATCCGGCCAACCGCGCTCCCTCCCACCCTTGCACCAACGGCATGACGACCGCGAACGGGACCAGGGCGACCGCCAGCGCCCCCAACCGGCGGAAGAACCACCGCCCCGGCAACCGGGCGATTGCCGCCAGGAGCAAGGCGCCCGCCAGCGCGGCGACCGCCGGCCCCGGCGACTGCACGGTCGCGGCCGCCGCCGCCGCCAGGGCCAGCGCGGCCAGCTTCCAGCGCGGGTCGAGGCGGGTGATCGCGGACTCGGCGACCGGCGGCGGGTCGAACCTCAGCGTCATGCGGGCATTGAATCGCCACCCGCCGCCGGTGCCAAGGGGCTGGGCGGACCTACAACGTCCGGGGAGGACCGTGCCATGCCCGCCCCCGCCGTCGCCGACTTCGAGACAATTGCCCCGGTCCCGTGCCCGTGCGGCTTCTCCCGCCGGGCGTTTGCCGGCCTGCCCGCCAGCCCGGTCACGCTGCACCGCGTGGACATCTCCCTCGACGCCAAGGTCCACTTCCACAAGCGGCTCACCGAGGTTTACTACGTCCTCGACTGCGACGCCGGCGCCGCCCTGGAGCTCGACGGCGAGCGGGTGCCGGTCCGTCCCGGAATCGCGGTGCTGATCCCGCCGTACACCCCGCACCGTGCCGTTGGTAAGATGCGGGTCCTGGTCCTGTCGCACCCGCAGTTCGATCCGGCCGACGAGTGGGCGACCGAAACTGAGCGGGCCGAGAACGTGGCGTCGTGAGCGGAGCCGGGTGCGATGCCGAAGGACAAGCCGACCGAGTCGCTGCCGGTGATCGCCGAGAAGCTCGGCATCGGCCACTACCGCCGGCACGTCTTCCTGTGCATCGGCCCGGACTGCTGCACGCCGGAAACCGGTGACGCGGCGTGGCAGGCCCTCAAGCAGCAGCTCAAGGACAAGAACCTGAGCCTGAGCGTCGGGCCGAACGCCTGTTATCGGACGAAGGTGCAGTGCCTGCGGATCTGCACGAACGGGCCGATCCTGGTCGTCTACCCGGAGGGGACATGGTACCAGGGCATGACGGCCGACCGCATCCCGCGGTTCGTGCAGGAGCACCTGGTCGAAGGCCGGCCGGTCGCGGACTGGGTCTTCGCCGGCAACCCGCTGCCGAACCCGAACGTGAGCTAGACTCCCCGTAGTGACCCAATCCACGGGGGACTCGCTCATGCTACTCCGCTGCAAGTGCCCGGGGTGCGGCGACCAGAAGGAGTACGTCGCCGAGGAGGTCGGCTCGACCGCCGACTGCTTCCGCTGCGGTCAGCGGTTTACCCTCCAGGGCAACCCCGGCCGGGCCGCCTGGCAGATCATCGCCGCCACGCTGGCCGTGTTCGTACTGATCGGCGGGGCCGGTGCCCGCATCTACCTCCGCGCCAAGCGGGCCGAGGCCCGCCACCACGCGGCCCAGGTGGCCCACGAGCGACACTTCCAAGACGACCGCGACGACGGCGACGACGGCGACGACTGACCGGGCGAGCG
>DASXAN010000371.1:0-3907 GCA_036406755.1 Gemmataceae bacterium | reverse complement strand
CACAAATGACGCTGGCATTTGTGAGAACTCGGGGCGCTCACGCAACCCCGCTCGCCATTCCACAGTCGGGTGCGGCACCCGCCCCCGTTTCGGCGTATATTACGGCGAGGAGACGCCCCGCCCAATCGCCCGAGATCCCGTCATGGCCGCCCAGGCCGGTCCGCCCGCCTCCGCCGCCCGGCCCCGGTACGGGGTCGGCGTCGCCGCCGTCGGTATCGCGGCCGTCCTCAATCTTCTCGTCCGGCGATACGTCACGGCCGACTACCCCGCGGTCGCCTTCCCGGCCGCCATCACGCTCGCCGCCGTCGCCGGCGGGTTCGGCGCCGGCCTGGTCGCCACCGCGCTCGCCGCCGCCGTCGGCCTATTCGTCCTCGACCCGCCGGTCGCAGCCGGGCCGGGTGGACTCCTGCGGCTGGCCGTGTTCCTGATCGAAGGGGTGGGCCTGAGCGGGTTCGTGGCCGGCATCGACCCGGACCGCCGGCCGCGGGCTTGGCCGGGCCGGTACGGGGCGGCCCTGGTGATCGTCGCCGGCCTGCTGGGGCTGAAGCTCGTCGCCTTCGACGCCGTGTCCCGCCCGTGCCCGTTTCCGCTGCTGTACCTCGCGGTGGCCGTTGCGGCGTGGGCCGGCGGGCTGGGGCCGGGCCTGCTCGCCACGGCCGTCGCCGCCGCGGCCGCCGACTGGCTCTGGCTGGGGCCGCGGTCCGGCGGTGACCCGTCGGCCGACCGCGCGATCCGCCTGGTGCTGTTCGCCGCCGAGGGGGTGGTCATCGCCGTGGTCTGCACCCGGCTGCACGCCGCCCTGGCGGCGGCCCGCACCCGGCGGGGCGACGAGGCCGCGGCCGCCCGCCGCCGCCGCCAACTGCTCGAGGCGGTCCGCGACTTCGCCGTCTTCCAGCTCGACGCCGCCGGGCGGGTGGCGACGTGGAACGCCGGGGCGGCCCGCATCTTCGGCTACGCGGAGGCGGACGCCCTGGGCCGGCCGTACGCCGACTTCGCCACCGCCGATGACCGCGCCGCCGACCGGCCGGCGGCCGAGCTGCGGGAGGCGGCCGAAGCCGGCCGCTGCGAGCGGGCCGGGTGGCGGGAGCGGTCCGACGGGGCGCGGCTCTGGGCCGAGGTCGTGGTCACCGCCGGGGCCGACGGCGGCGGCTACGCCGTCGTGCTGCGGGACGTGTCCGCCCGCCGGCAGGCGGAGGAGGCCGTCCGCCAGACCGACGAGAAGGCGTGGCAGGCGCAGCGGCTGGAGGCGGTCGGGCGGCTGGCCGGCGGCATCGCCCACGACTTCAACAACCTGCTCACCATCATCCTCGGCAACCTCGACCTGATCCTCGAACACAACGCCTCCCCGGACCTGACCCGCAGCCTCCTGGACGACGTGCGGTCGGCCGGACAGCGGGCGGCCGTGCTGACGCGGCAGCTGTTGTCGTTCAGCCGGCGGCAGGTGACGGCCCCGCGGCCGGTGGACGTCAACGCCGTCGTCGCCGACACGGGGGCCATGCTCCGCCGCGTGATCGCCGAGCACATCACGCTGGTCAGCGACCTGCGGCCGGGGCTGGGGCCGGTCCTGGCCGACCCGGGGCAGCTGGAGCAGGTCGTGCTCAACCTGGTGGTCAACGCCCGGGACGCGATGCCCAAGGGCGGTCGGCTGACGCTGCGGACCGCGGAGGCGGACGTGCCGGCCGGGGAGATGCCGGCCGACGCAGACGGGCCGCCGGGCCGGTACGTGGTGCTGGAGGTGTCCGACACCGGCCACGGCATGGACGAGGCGACCAAGGCCCGCATCTTCGAGCCGTTCTTCACCACCAAGGAGATCGGCAAGGGGACCGGGCTGGGGCTGGCGACGGTGTACGGCATCGTCAAGCAGGCGAAGGGGTGGGTGGCGGTGGACAGCCGGCCGGGGGCGGGGGCGACGTTCCGCGTGCTCCTGCCGCGGGCGGACGGGGAGGCGGCGGCCGAACCGCCGGCGGCCGGCGGCCCACGGCCGACCGGGTCGGAGACGATCCTGCTGGTGGAGGACGAGGAAAAACTGCGGGACCTGGCCAGGCGGGTCCTGGAGACGGCCGGGTACACGGTCCTGACGTGTGCCGACGGGAAGGCCGGGATCGACGCATCCCGGCTCTATTCCGGGCGGATCGACTTGCTGTTGACCGACCTGGTGATGCCAATGATCCACGGCCGGCAGCTGGCGGCGATCGTCCGGCACGACCGGCCGGCGGTGAAGGTGCTGTTCATGTCCGGGTACACGGAATCGACGGTGGCGGGCCTGGGCGGGCTGGGGCAGGGGGACGAGCTGCTGGACAAGCCGTTTGTCCCGGATGATCTGACGCGAAAAGTGCGGGAGATGTTGGACCGGAAGTAGGGCCCCCGTGTGGGCCAATCCGACCACTATGGTGGTCACGGCAGCGCCGCCAGCGGCACGATGAACGGGAATTGGGGCCGGAGGTTCCGGACGAGTTGGTCATCGGCGGTGACGAGTTCGCACCCCTCCCGCTCGGCCAGCGCGACGTACAAACAGTCGTACACACTCTGGCCGTAGGTCGTGGCGATGACGGCCGCCCGGGGCAGCAGTTGCGGCCCCGGCACGAGCGCCGGCAGCTCGGTCAGCAGGGCCGCCAAGTGAACCTGGAACTCTCCGGGGGCGAGGCGGCCGCGCCGCTCGGCAACCCAGAGGGCGTTTGCGACCTCGGCCGGGAAGTGGTCCGGGGCGATCAGGTGGTGCAGGCCGGCCCGCGCGTCGTCGCGGAGCCGGAGGGCCCTGGCCGAATCCGGCTCCGCCACGTACCACTTGAAGGCCGCCGAGGAGTCGAGCCCGTACCTCATCCGCCGTCCCGCATCTCGCGGATAATTCGGGCGCCGATGTCCTGCACGCCCAGCCGCGCCTCCGTGGCCCGGCGGGCCCGGTCGGACCGGTCCCGCACGCGGCGAGCCACGGCCGGGTCCACGGGCCGCCCGGCGGCGAGGGCCTCGGCCACGGCCCGCGCGTCGGCCTCTACGGTCGGGGTGGTGTCGCGGGTCTCGGTGCTCATGTGAATATTGTCCCCGGCGGGCCGGGGCGGTCAAGGCCGCCCGGGGTGCGGGGCCGATGACGAGGACCGACACGGCCGGCCGGCGTTCTTGCAGACGTCAGCGGGGTGGCGGCCAAGCTCGCACCGGAAATACCGCGGGCCGGGCTTCCGCCCGGCCCGCGGTGGCAATTGTGTGAACTTAGGACGCGCCCACCTAGTACCCGATGGCGCACCCGTCCTTGCGCGCCTCCGACCCGCCGTGCAGCACCCCGTTCGCGCCGATCCGGATCCCCTGGTAGCCGCCGCCGTTGACCCGCACCCGCTCGACGTGGTGCCCCCGCCGCTCCAACTCGCGGACCACCGCGTCCGGCACCCCCGGCTCCGCCTTGACCGTCCCGCCGTCCGGGTCCGCCGGCTTGCCGGTCGGCGTGGCGCTGCCGACGTGCTCCAGCCGCGGGGCCTCGCCGGCCGCCTGCACGTCCATGCCAAAGTCGATCAGGTTGCACAGCACCTCGACGTGCCCCTGTGGCTGCATGTCGCCGCCCATCACGCCGAACACGAACCACGGCTGGCCGCCCTTGGTCACCAGCGCGGGCATGATCGTGTGGAATGGCCGCTTGTGTGGCTCCAGCGTGTTCGCATGCTTGGGGTCCAGCGCAAACAGGCAGCCGCGGTTCTGGATGCCGAAGCCCAGTTCCGCCGAAGCGACGTAGGAGCCGAAGCCGCTGTAGTTGCTCTGGATCAGTGACACGCAGTTGCGGTCCTTGTCCACGGCGCACAGGTAGATCGTGTCGGAGGTGCTCAGCCGCGGGTCGCCCGGCTCCACGTCGGTCATGGCCTTGTCCATGTTGATGAGCTTACGCCGCGCGGCGGAGTAGGGCTTGGCGATCAACTCGGCGACC
>DASXAN010000370.1:0-2042 GCA_036406755.1 Gemmataceae bacterium | reverse complement strand
GGTAAAAGTCAGGGCCGTGTTCCCCTCGATCGTGACGTGGTTGTTGTCGTAGATCCAGCAGAGGTTCGCGAGCTTCAGGTGACCGGCGAGCGATGCCGCCTCCGCCGAGATCCCCTCCATCAGGCAGCCGTCGCCGCAGATGGCGTAGACGTTGAAGTCGATCAGGTCGTCGAACCCGGGGCGGTTGTAGTGGGCGGCCATCCACCGGCCGGCGATGGCCATGCCGACGGAGTTGGCGATCCCCTGGCCGAGCGGGCCGGTGGTCGTCTCGACGCCGCTGGTCCAGCGGTACTCCGGGTGGCCGGGGCACTTGCTGTCGAGCTGGCGGAACTTCTTGATCTCCTCCAGCGGCACGGACGGCTCGCCGAGGACCTCGTACTGCTTGCTGACCGACTTGACGCCGGTCAGGTGCAGGAGGGCGTAGAGGAGCATGGAGGCGTGGCCGTTGGACAGGACGAACCGGTCGCGGTTGGGCCAGACGGGGTCCTGCGGATCGAACCGGAGGAAGTTCTGCCAGAGGGCGTAGGCGACCGGGGCGAGGGCCATGGGGGCGCCGGGGTGGCCGGAGTTGGCCTGCTGGACGGCGTCCATGGCGAGGGTGCGGATGGTGTTGACGCAGGTGACGTCGCGGGCGTCGGTCTCCCCGGTGACGACGCCGGCCTTGGCCGGTTCGGCGAGCATGGGTGTCCCCTCTGTGGGCTGCGGTGCCGAGCGACTGGTGTGGACCGAGTATCGCCGCCGCGGGGCCGCGGGGCAAGGGAAATGGCGGGCCGGCTACGGCGAAGGATTGGACGGGCCGACGGACAGGACGATCACCCGTCGTCCGGCGGCGTTGACGCGAAAGTACGCGGCGAGCGGCCCCTCAAACATGAGGCGGTAATCCCCCGACCGGGACTCCCCCTGGTTGAGCGGGTCGCGGGTGAGGAGTTCATTGATCCGATCGCTGGCCGCCGCCACCGCGTTCGGGTTGGCGGCACGATCCCAGAGGCCCTCAACGAACTCACGGGCCTGCTTCCGCCAGATGACGGAGAATGTCATCTCCGGCCCATCCGCTTCCAAAACTCGGCCAACGAGCTGCCCGGCTCCTTCATCCGGCGGTCGAGTTCTTCGCGGGTGATCGACGGGTCCCACGGGACGAGCGGTTCCGGCGAGAACGTGCCCCGTGGCCAGCCCGATTCGGCCCGCAGGATTACCGGTTCGGTAACCCGTTCGAGGATGGCAACCAACTCGTCCGGGATGACGATCTCCGTCATGGCGTAGCCCCTAGCGGTCGTGACCACACCCATTTTATAGCCCCGCCCGCACTGCCCGCCACCTCGCCGGATTGCCGCTGCGGCCGGCCGGCCGATCGGGTACAATCCCGGCCCCGCGGTCCACGGAGGGAGCCGCCCATGGCCAAGCCCCGCAAGCCCGTCGCCGACTACGCCGTCTACCTCGCCGTCCGCCTGACCGTCTGCGTCCTCCAGGCGCTGTCGCTGGCCAAGGCCCGGGCGTTCGCCCACTTCCTCGCCTGGCTGGCCTACCGGGTCAACCGCCGGCACCGCGAGGTCGCCCGGGATAACCTCCGCCGGGCCTTCCCGGCCGCCTCCGACGCCGCCCTCGACCGCCACGTCCGGGCCGTCTACCGCCACTTCTGCGCCGTGCTGGTCGAGATCGTCCAGATCCCCCGCCGGCTGCACGTGACCAACTGGCGGCGGTACCTGGAGCTGGTCCACGGCGGCCGCGTGGTCGGTTGTCTGCTCGACCGCCGGTCGACGCTCCTGGTCACCGGCCACTTCGGCAACTGGGAGATGGCCGGGTACGCCCTGGGGCTGTTCGGGTTCCGCACCTACGCCGTCGCCCGCCGGCTGGACAACCCGCACCTGGACCGGTTCCTGGCCCGGTTCCGGTCCGGCACCGGGCAGACGATCCTCGACAAGAACGGCGACTACGACCGCATCCAGCAGGTGCTCAAGGACGGCGGGGCGATCGCCATGCTGGCCGACCAGGACGCCGGGCCGCGGGGCATGTACGTGGACTTCTTCGGCCGGCCGGCGTCCACG
>DASXAN010000369.1:0-8249 GCA_036406755.1 Gemmataceae bacterium | reverse complement strand
CTGCGGCGTGGACGCCTCCGAAAAGCCGTACTCCACGCGAGCCCGCAGCGTCGAGAGCGGGATCGACCCGGCCATGCTCGACTCCATCCGGGCCATTTCGGACCCACCGAGCCGGCCGGACAGCTGGATCCGAACGCCCTTGGCCCCGTTCTCCATCGACAGGTCGATCGCCCGCTTGATCGTCCGCCGGAAGCTCGCCCGCTTCTCCAGCTGCTCGGCGATGTCCTCGGACACCAATTGCGCGTCGATCTCCGGCCGCGGCACCTCGTACGTCTTGACCTCGATCCGCCGGTGCGTGAGCGACTCGAGGTTGTGCGTCAGCTTGTCGATCTCGGCGCCCTTCTTGCCGATGATCATGCCCACCTTGGCCGAGTGGATGTGGACGACGACTTTCTCCCGCGTCCGCTCGATCCGGATCTTGGAGATGCCCGACCGCGGGTACTTCTTCTTGACGTACTTGCGGATCTTCTGGTCCTCGACCAGCAGCTCGGCGAAGTCCTGCTTGCTCGCGTACCACGAGCTGAGCCAGTCGATCATGATGCCGGTGCGGAACCCGGTCGGTCGAACTTTCTGTCCCACGGCGTTACTCCTCGTCCCCGACGGCCACGACCACGTGGGCGTACCGCTTCTTGATCGGGTAGGCGGTGCCGCGGGCCCGCGGCTGGATCCGCTTCAGGATCGGGCCGCCGTCGATGCGGCTCTCGACGACGACCAGGTCGTCGATGTTCCGCGCCCCGCGGTCCTCGGCGTTGCCCAGGGCGCTCTTCAGGACGGCCTCGATCAGCCGGGCCGACCGGTTCGGGTAGAACCGCAGCGCCTCCAGGGCCTCGTCGGCCCGCCGGCCGCGGATGAGGGCGGCGAACGGCCGCATCTTCCGCGGGGTCACGTCGGCGTACCGGTGCTTGGCCAGGTACTTCATGGTCCGGTCCTCGTCACTTCTTCCGGCCGCCGCTGTGGCCCTTGAAGATGCGGGTCGGGGCGAACTCTCCGAGCTTGTGCCCGACCATGTCCTCGGTCACGAACACCCGCGTGTGCTGCTTGCCGTTGTGAACCATGAACGTCGTGCCCACGAACTCGGGCACGATCGTGCAGTCCCGGGCCCACGTCCGGATCGGCTCGCGGGCCGGCCCCTGCCGCTCCACCTTCTGGAGCAGCCGCGGGTCCACGTGCGGCCCCTTCTTCAGCGATCGACTCATCGGGTCAATCCCTCACACGTTACCGCGGGGCGTACCGCGGGCCGGGCTTGCGGCGGCGGACGATGGAGGCGTTGGACGGCTTCCGCTTCTTCCGCGTCTTGCCGCCCTTGGCCAGCACGCCGGTCGGGGAGCACGGGTGCCGGCCGCCGGACGTCCGGCCCTCGCCGCCGCCCATCGGGTGGCTCACCGGGTTCATCGACACGCCGCGGTTGTGCGGCTTGCGGCCCAGCCACCGCTTCCGCCCGGCCTTGCCCAAGCTGACGTTCATGTGTTCGGCGTTGGAGATCGCCCCGACCGTCGCCCGGCAGTCGGCGTTGACCCGCCGGACCTCGCCGGACGGGAACGTGAGCTGGGCCCAGTCGGCCTCACGGGCGGTCAGCGTCGCGCTACACCCGGCGGAGCGGCAGATCTGGCCGCCCCGGCCCGGCTGCAGCTCGACATTGTGAACGGTCGTCCCGGTCGGGATGCGCCGCAGCGGCAGGCAGTTGCCGACCTTCGGCTCCAGGTCCGAGCCGCTGGCGATCTTGTCGCCGGCCTTGAGCCCGTCCGGGGCGAGGATGTACGTCTTCTCGCCGTCCTCGTACTGAATCAGGGCGATCCGGGCCGAGCGGTTCGGGTCGTACTCCACGGTGCGGACGGTGGCCACGGCCCCGTCCCGCTTGCGCTTGAAGTCGATCTGGCGGTACATCCGCTTGTGCCCGCCGCCGCGGAACCGCACGCAGATGACGCCCTGGTTGTTCCGGCCGCCCTTCTTCTTGAGCCGCTTCAAGAGCGACTTCTCGGGCCGGTTCTCCTTCGGGAAGGTGCAGTCGGCGAAGTCGCTGACGGCCCCGCCCCGGCGGCCCGCGGAGGTCGGCTTGTACTGACGGATGGCCACGGTTCACACTCCTGATTCGCGCTCCGCTCCGAAGACTCCGGCGACCCGCAAGCGGGTACCCCGCGGCTCACCGGTTAGAAGAACTCGATCTTGTCGTCCGCGTGCAGCTTGACGATCGCCTTCTTCCAGTTGGCCAGCCGGCCGATGCGGGCCCGGTACCGCCGCTCCTTGCCCATCCGCGTCTGCGTCCGCACCGCCTCGACGCGGACCGGGAACAGCGTCTGGATCGCGTCCTTGATCTGCGTCTTCGACGCGGCCGGGTGGACCTCGAAGCAGTAGGCGTTGTGCCGGGTGCTCTGGTGCGTCCCCTTCTCCGTCACTAGCGGGCGGAGGATGATCTGGTACGGCTCCAGGGTCAGGTTCGGCTTGCCCTCGCGCGGCACCTTCGCCTTGCGGTTGTTCTTGCGGTACCGCTTCGGTCGGGGTCGGGTCTGCATCGGTCATCCCCCCTTCGCCGGTTGCGGCTTCGCGGGCAGGCCCTTCTTCGCGATCGCCTTCAACTCGTCCAGGGCGGCCCGCGTCAGTAGCAGTCGCTTGGGCCGCAGGACGCTGTAGGCGTTGAACTCGGCCGCCGGCAGCACCTCGACGCCGCGGATGTTGCGGGCCGACTTGTACACCGCCGGCTGCAACCCGGCCGTGCCGACGAGTACCGTCGTCTCACCCAGCTTCAGCGCCTTCAGGACGGCGGCCATGTCCTTGGTCTTCGGCGCCTCGAACGCCAGGTCGTCGATCAGGACGACCTCGCTGTCCTGCAGCCGGCTCAGGACGGCCATGCGGGTGGCGGCCCGCACCGCCTTCTTCGGCATGCGGTAGTAGTAGTCGCGGGGCTTGGGGCCCTTGGTCGTGCCGCCGCCGCGGCGCTTGTTCGTCCGCTTGTTGCCGACCCGGGCGTTGCCGGTGCCCTTCTGGCGGAACAGCTTCTTGGTGCTGCCGGCTACCTCGCCGCGGCGAAGGGTCGAGTGGGTGCCGGCCCGCTGGTTGGCTAGGTACATCACGACGGCGTCGTGCAGCAGCTGCTTGCTCACCTTGCCGCCGAAATCGGCGGGGTCCACCGTGATCGTCTCGGTGGACTGGCCGGCGCGGTTGTAGACCGGCAGCGACAGCGTTTCGCCGGTCGTCGTCTCGGTGGTGGCCACGGCTCAGGTCCTTCGTCGTCGGTCGGTCATGCCCCCGCGGCGGGCACCCCGTTGTTCCGGGAGGTTGCCCGTTCCGTTCAGCGGTCCAGGGGTCGGGAGGTCGGAGTGGGGCGGTGGTCGCCTGCGGGTCGGCCTAGCCGGCCGACATCACCCGGATCTTGATGTCCACGCCGGGCGGCAGGCTCAACCCCTTGTTGAGCGCCTCGATCGTCTTGCCGGTCGGCTGGAGGATGTCCACCAGCCGCTTGTGCGTGCGGATCTCGAACTGCTCCCGGGACTTGCGGTCGATGTGCGGCGACCGCAGGACGGTGTAGCGCTCGATCCGCGTGGGCAGCGGAATCGGGCCGTGGACGACGGCGCCGGTCCGCTGGGCGGTGTCGACGATCTCGTAGGCGGTGCGATCCAGCACCTCGTGGTCGTAGCTCTCCATGCGGATGCGAATCCGTTCGTTGGAAAAGCCGGCCACGGGGTGTTCTCCTTCCTCCGAACCATAGCCGATCGCACGCCGCGTGCGGCCGGCTCCGTTATCGGGGAATCTGTTTTGTATTAGGTAGACGAGGGGTGTCAAGACGTCTGAAAAAAAGCCGCTCACGGCTACGCAAGTCCTGCATCGCCGCGAGCGGCGAATCCGCCTACCGGTCGATCTCGCCCATGACGATGTCGATCGAGCCGACGATGGCGGGGATGTCGGCGATCAGGCAGCCGCGGCAAATCTCGTCGGTGACGCTCAGGTTGCAGAAGCTGGACGACTTCGCCCGCACCCGCAGCGGCACGTTCGTTTTCTGCGGCGAGCCGACGACGTGGAACCCCATCTGCCCGCGCGGGCACTCCGTCTCGACGTAGCACTCCCCGGCCGGCAGGTGCCGCGGCGGCTCGATCCGGTGCGACCCCTGGGCCGTGGCGTGCCGGTCCAATGCCTGCTCGACGATCTTGATCGACTCGACCAGCTCGATCATGCGGACGAAGAACCGGTGCCAGCAGTCGCCGACGACGGCCCCGGCCGGCGTCTTGAAGTCCAGGCCGTAGTAGTCGTCGTCGAACGGCGGGATGACGGCCTTGAAGTCGTACGTCTCGTAGCCGCAGTACGGCTCGATCTTGCGCAGGTCCCAGTCCGGGTCGCCGGCCCGGCGGTCGAGCGACCCGCGGAGCATCGGGCCGGTGCAGCCGTAGTTCAGGGCCATCTCCTTCGACAGCAGCCCGATGCCGGCGGTCCGCTTGACGAAGATGTGGTTGGTGGACAGCAGGGCGTGGTACTCGGGCACCCGCGGCTTGAGGTAGTTCAGGAACTTGCGGCACTTGTCGGCCCAGCCCGGCGGCAGGTCGTCGTGGACGCCGCCGATGGTGACGTAACTGTACGTCAGCCGGGCGCCGCACAGCTCCTCGAACAGGTCGAGGATCTGTTCCCGCTCGCGGAAGGCGTACAGGAACGGACTGAACGTGCCCAGGTCCAGGCCATAGGCGCCCATGCCGACGAGGTGGCTGGCGATGCGGCCCATCTCGGCGACGATGACGCGCAGGACGTTGGCCTTCTCCGGCAGCTTCATCCCGGCGAGCTTCTCCACGGCCACGGCGTAGCCGAGGTTCATGTTCATCGCCGCCAGGTAGTCCATCCGGTCCGTGTACGGGATGAACTGGATCGGGGTGACGTTCTCGCCGATCTTCTCGGCGCAGCGGTGCAGGTAGCCGAGATGGGGGACGACCTCGGAGATGACCTCGCCGTCGGTGCGGAGCACCAGCCGGAGCACGCCGTGGGTGGACGGGTGCTGCGGCCCCATGTTGACGAGCATCTCGTCGGTGCGGACGTCGAACTCGATGACCGTCGGGTCGACGGTGGGGATGACGCGATTGGTCGGCTGCTCGGTGACGGTGGCCATCGATTAACCTACGGGAGAACCGGACGGGGAGGTAGTTACGCATTCGGCCTGTGCCCCAAGCGCGCAGGCTTCTTGAACCAACCGTTGGGCGTCCGCCTGCGATGCGATTTGGATTTCCGGCTGTTCGCCGTCCAACAGGCGGTTAACCAACTCATGGGCTTCGCCCAACGGCAGTCCGCCACGTTCGCGGATCAGCTTGTCGAGGGCGACTTTGTTCAAGCCGGGTCGCCATGTCGTGAAGCGAACAGTGGTCATTGGTTCGGCAACCTGAAAACGATAACCCTTGGGATTCTTCCGGCGGATCGCCCTGTCGTCCGCCGCGCACCGCGCACGGTTAACTGACCGACCTGAAAATGCCGGCACAACTCCTCACAAAGCCGGCGGACCTCTTGCGGCCCCAGGTTCCTACCTGACAGCTTCTCAACGTGCAATCCATCCAATGTTATCGTATCGCCTTGCCGAACGACCCCCGCGATGATCTCGATTGTGACTTCCGCGATACTGACGACGGCGTTGATCGTGTCGCGTTCGTCGATCAAGACCTGAACGGGCATGTCGCGATCCGTTCCCTGAGCCTCTCCTATCTCCCCCGAATCCCGTGGTACTCCAGCGGGAACTCGTAATCCTTCCGCAGGGGGTGCCCGATCCAGTCCTCGGACAGGAGAATCCGCGTCAGGTCCGGGTGCCCGGTGAACCGCACGCCGCACAGGTCGTAGACCTCGCGTTCATGCCAGTCGGCCGTCCGCCACAGGTGGACGACCGACGGCACCTCCGGCAGCTCGCCGGCCTTGCCGTCCTTCCACCGTGGCAGCGTCACCTTGAGCGTGAACCGGTGCCGGTGGGTGAAACTCTGGAAGTGGTACACCACCTCCAAGTGCGGCTCGAACCCGGCCTTCGGGGCCTTCTTCGGGTCCGGCTCCAGGTAATCCACGCCGCTGATGTTGTTGAGCAACTCGAACCGCAACTTCGGCTCATCTCGCAGGAACCGGCAGACGGCCGGCAGGTCGGCCGGCTCGACTACCACGAACGGGTCGATGGTGTCGAGTTTGGCCAACTTGATCTTGTCGCCGAACTGCTGTTGCAGGGCGGAAGCGATGTCGTTGGGGGTCACCGGGTCACGCCTTGGCCGGCTTGGCCTTCTCTTTGGTGTCGATCGCGAACTGGTTGGCCCGCTCCGGCGTGCTCACCTCGTCGGGCAGGTGCACCCAGCCGGTCCGGGACGGGATCGGCATGTCCACGGGCTGGCCGCGGGTCACGTCCTTCATGCCGCGGACCTTGTCCTGAATCCGCATCAGCCCTTCCAAGAGCGCCTCCGGCCGGGGCGGGCAGCCGGGCACGTACACGTCCACCGGCACGATCAGGTCCACGCCCTTGACCACGTTGTAGCCGTACTTGTAATACGGGCCGCCGCCGCAGGTGCAGGCGCCCATGGCGATGACGAACTTCGGGTCGGGCATCTGGTTGTACAGCCGGCGGACGCGACTCGCCATCTTGTAGTTGACGGTGCCGGCGACGATCATCAGGTCGGCCTGCCGCGGCGTCGCCCGGAAGGCCCCGGCCCCGAACCGATCAATGTCGTACCGCGACGCCCCGGTGGCCATCATCTCGATGGCGCAGCAGGCCAGGCCGAACGTCATCGGCCACATGCTCGACTGCCGGGCCCAGTTGATCGCCTGCTCGAGCGACGTCGTGATGACGCTCTCTTCGAATCGCCCTTCGAGCCAGCCCATTGCTCAATCCCCCACCTCAGACCCGCCCGTCGCCGCGGGTGGGCTTTGAACGCTCAGTCTTTTGTGAGCACGACCAACTGCTCGCGCGGCCGGGGCTCGCCGTTGATGCCCGCCCGGGCCAGCGCCTTCTGGGCGGCCGTGCTCCGGACCCAGTCCAGATCGCCCCGCCTCCACAGGTAGGCGAACCCGACCAGGAGCACGCCGAAGAAGAACAGGATGTCGACGAATGCCATCCGGGCCAGGCCGGCCGCGGTCGCGGCGCTAGAAGCGACCAATTCCGGTCGGCTCTCGTACCGGGCGCGGATGTCGTCGGCCGTCGCCCGCCGGCCCATTTCCGCCTGCTGGAGCACGGCGACCGCCTCAGCCCGCCGGGCGACCGACAGGTTCGGGTCCGCCAGCTCGTTCGCCTGGCCGAACACAACCGCCCACGGGAAGAAGAACGCCATCTCCACGTCGAAAATCACGAACAGCAGGGCGACGACGTAGAACCGCAGGTCGAACTGGACCCAGGCGCTGCCGATGGTCGGCTCGCCGCACTCGTAAATGGTCGCCTTCTCGGCGTCCATCTTGGCCGGGCGGATGAGCTTGCCGACCATCAGGTTGACGAAGATGAACGCCGCCCCGACGCCGGTGAACAGCAGCAGGTATGCGAGCATCTCGGGCATGGGGTGCGGCCCTCAGGTGGCGGCGGGGGTCGGAGTCGGCGTCGGGGCGGTGGTCGGCTTGGGCGGGGGCGGCGGGTCGGGCGGCTTGACCCACACCGGCTCGGTCTGGAGCTTGGACGCGGCCACGGCGATCGGGTTGAGCGTCGCCTGGCCCCAGGCCGTCTCCAGCGGCAGCCTGGCGTAATCGACGATGCACCCGTCCCGGCTGAAGCAACTCTGGTCGTAGGTAGACCCCATGAAGATGCAGTCGACCGGGCACGGGTCCACGCACAACGCGCAGAACATGCACTTGGTGTAGTCGATCTTGAACCCGGTGACGCGGAACCCCTTGCCGACGGGGTTCTTCATCTTGTCGATGTAGATGCAATCGACCGGGCACGCCTTGGCGCACTTGTCGCAGCCGATGCAGGTGGTCAGGTCGAAGCGGTGGAAGCCGCGGTAGCGGGGCTTCACCGGCACCGGCCGTTCGGGGTACTCGAAGTGCTGCGTGAACGGCCGCCGCTTGTAGGTCTGGAAGAAGTACCAGAGGGTGACGTACATCCCCTCGGCGACGGTCTTCACCGCCGTGACGACGTTATGGAACCAGGGCCAGGTGCGCATACAGCCCTCGGGGGTCGATCGCGGGACAGCCGCTGCGGAGACGAGTTTAGTATAAGCCCCCCGGGATCGGCAACAAGGCAGCCGGCTGACGCGAGATCGTTTGGAGCTGACGGTGAGGGCGGGCGAAGTCCGGCCCGGAGAGGGGGGTCAAGAGGCGGGGGGCTTTGGGGC
>DASXAN010000368.1:0-3421 GCA_036406755.1 Gemmataceae bacterium | reverse complement strand
GTCACCCGGCTGGAGCACACGCTGGACCTCGCCCCCCGCGTCCCGGCGGACCGCTGTTTGGTGAGCGAGAGCGGCATCCGCACGCGGGCCGACCTGGACCGGTTGCGGGCGGCCGGGGTCCGTGCGGTGCTGGTCGGCGAGTCACTGATGCGGGCGCCCGACATCGGGGCGGCGCTCGCGGCCCTGATCGGGGCGTAGCGTGGGTCGAACGAGCAGAGCGAGCGAGGCCCGCCGATGGGGGACAGTCGCCGGGCCGGTGGGCCTCGGTCGCTCCGCTCCCTCGACGCACCCTACTGATCAGCCGGGTCGGTTCCCATCAGCACCCGCACCCCGCAGTACGCCCACAGTCCCAGCAGTACGAACGTATCCCACGGCGTGCCGTGCTGGCCCGTCGAGAACGTGAACGTATTCGGCACCGATCGGCCGGTTGCGATCATGCCGACGGACACGGTCGCCCTCGCGTTGAGGTTCGGCAGCGTCTGCTCGACGAAGAGCAGCAGCGCCACCGCGGTCAGCACGAACGAGTTCAGCACGGCGGTCGTCCGCGGCCCGGCGGGCACCGCCGTCGGCGGCGGTAGTCCGGCGAGCGGGCGGGGGTCGTAGTATGCGGCCAGTTCCGGCGGTGCCGGAGTGGCGGCGAGTATGATCGGGCGGATGAATCGTCGTGGCTCGGTCAGCAGCAGCGTCACCGGCAGCAGGGCCAGGAGGCTGTCGTAGTAGATGAAGTGGAAGCAGCTCGCCCACGCCCCGAGGGTAACGAACGCCGCGCCGTAGCCGCCGGCCGGCCGCACAGCCCGCGGCCGCAGCAGCGCGACGGCGGCCGTCCCCACAAACACGCCGGCCCAGAGCATAAGCCCGGCGACGGTGGCGGCCAGCCGGTCGCGCTCCGACTGCGGCAGGTCAAAGTTGAGTAGCCACCGCCGCGGGATGCCGACCAGGTCGCGGCTGAGGAAGATCCAGTTCACGTCCACCCGGTACACGTCCGCCGCCGCCTGGCCGATGCGGTACCAGTCCCACCACACCCGCACGCCGACGACCGGCAGGGTCGCCAGCACGAACGCCAGCCCGCCGACGAGCATCCCGGCCAGCATCCGCCACCGCCGCGTCAACAGCGGCACGATCACGAACGCCACCGCCCACACCGGCTTGTAGGCCAGCAACCCCCAGACGACGCCGCCGGCCGCGTCCCAGCCGCGGGCCACGAGCCACCAGCCGACCAGGACAATGGCTGCCGACAGGGCACTGTTCTGGGCCAAGTGCAGGGCCGGGCCGAACCCGGGAAAGATCATGGCGAACATCGTCGCCACGGGCCACCAGATGCGGCCCCGGCTGATGCCGCTGATCGCCAGGCCGGCGACCCAGCCCAGCGCCAGGAACAGTACCTGGGCGGCCCAGTAGGACTCCCGCGGCGGCAGCCGGCCGAGCGGCGCGAACAGCACGGCGTGCGTCGGCGGGTAGAGCGGGCCGCTCACCGGCGGCCCGCCCGGCTCGTCGGGGGGCACTTCCACCAGCCAACTGAGCAGGCTGTCCGCGTCGTGCTCCTTGGCCGCGGGCGGTTCGTCGGCCCGCGGATAGCCGGCTTCGAGCACTTCGCGCTGGGCCTGCTTGGAGTAGAGTTCGTGGCCGCGACCCACGGCGACGAGCCGGGCGGTCAACCACTGGCCGCCGTAGTCGATGAGGATGTGACCGAAGTTCGCATCCCGCCGGTCGGCGGTCGGGTCGCCGGTGTGCGGCGAGTCGTACATGTGGCTAGCGAGGTGGTATTCCAACCAAGCCAGGCCGAGGGCCGCTAGCCAGCACAGGACGTACCGCGTCCACGGGTGTACGATGATCCGTACCAGGGCAACGGGCCGGCGGCGCATGTCCGCGGCATTCTAGCGACTGACCTTGCGGGTGGCGCATGGCCGACGACGCCGCGATCGTTCGGCGGGTGCGGGAGTTCCTGGCGGCGCACCGGCCGCCGCCGGGGCCGGTCGTCGTGGCGGTCTCCGGCGGCCCGGATAGCGTCGCCCTGCTGCGGGCTTTCTGTGTCGTTCGGCCGGCGCCGCTCGTCGCCGCCCACCTGAACCACCAACTCCGCGGCGCGGACAGCGACGCGGACGAGGCATTCGTCGGCGAACTCGCCCGCCGGTTGCGGAATGACGGCGCGCGAATCGAATACGGGAGCGCGCGGCGGTCCGTTGCGGCCGAGTCGGTCGGCGAAAACCTGGAAGCGGCCGGCCGCGGGGTCCGCTACGACTGGCTCGCGCAGGTTGCGCGGGAGGTCGGAGCCGGCTGGGTGGCGACCGGCCACACGGCCGACGACCAGGCGGAGACGGTACTGTTCCAGCTGCTCCGCGGCACCGGCCTCGATGGGCTCGCCGGAATCGCCGCCTGCCGCCCGCTGGCGTCCGGGGTGGAGCTGGCCCGACCACTGCTGATGGCGACCCGGGCGGATGTGCTGGCATTCCTGCGGGAGCTGGGCCAAGACTACCGCGAGGACGCCACGAATGCCGATGTGACGCGGACCCGCAGCCGCATCCGGCACGAGCTGCTGCCGCACCTGGCCCGGCACTACAACCCGGGGGTGGTGGCCGTGCTCGGCCGCCTGGCGGCCCAGGCGGCCGACTGGCGGCGCGACCAGGTGACGGCAGCGGAAATGCTGCTGACGGCCGTCGAGCGACCGCGGGCCGGGCCGCTGCTCGTGTTCGACCGGGCCGCGCTGGCGGCAGCCCCGCGGCGGCGGCGGCGGGCGGTGTGGCGGCGGGTGTGGCAGCGGGAGGGTTGGCCGCGGCAGGGGATGGGGTTCCGCGAATGGGACCGGCTCGCCGGGCTGTGCCGCGGCGGGCCGGCGGCGGTGGACCTACCCGGCGGCGTGCGGGCGCGGCGGCACGGGCCGGTCATCCAGGTCGGCCCGGCGAACGGAGGGACGTGATTCATGGGACTACGGACGATCCGGCGGGCGCTTCTGAGCGTCAGCGACAAGACCGGACTGGTGGAGTTCGCCGGGGCCCTGGCCCAACTCGGCGTCGAGCTGATCTCCACCGGCGGCACCCGCCGCGTGCTGGCCGACGCCGGGTTGGCCGTCCACGACATCAGCGACGTGACCGGCTTCCCGGAAATCCTCGGCGGCCGGGTCAAGACGCTCCACCCACGGGTCCACGCGGCCATCCTGGCCGTCCGTGACGACCCGAAGCACGACGCCACGCTGGCCGAGCACGGCATCCAGCCGATCGACCTGGTCGTGTGCAACCTCTACCCGTTCGAACGGGTGGCGGCCTGTGACCAGAGCACGCACGAGGAGATCGTCGAGAACATCGACGTCGGCGGGCCGTCCATGATCCGAGCCGCGGCCAAGAACTACGTCGGCGTCGCGGTCGTCACCGACCCGGCCCAGTACGTCGGCGTGCTCGACGAGTTGCGGGCCAATAACGGCGCGCTG
>DASXAN010000367.1:0-4513 GCA_036406755.1 Gemmataceae bacterium | reverse complement strand
GACCGCCGCGCCCCCATCCTGCCGTGGAAGGCCCCGGAGAGCACCCGCCACGTCTCGCCGCTCGAAGCCAGCCGGCTGTTCCTGAGCCACCTCGTCGAGGCGTGGAACCACACGATCGCCAAGACCGACCCGGCCCAGCGGCTGGAGCTGCAAGACGTGGTGCTGACGGTGCCGGCGTCGTTCGACGCCGCGGCCCGCGAGATGACGCTGGAGGCCGCCCACGCCGCCGGGCTGGTCAACCTGACGCTGCTGGAGGAGCCGCAGTCGGCGTTCTACGCCTGGCTCGACGCCCACCGCGACGACTGGCGGCAGATGGTCAAGGTCCGCGAGCTGATCCTGGTGGCCGACGTCGGCGGCGGCACGACCGACTTCACACTGATCGAGGTCGGCGAGGAGGCCGGGTCGCTGGCCCTGACGCGGCTCGCGGTCGGCGACCACATCCTGCTCGGCGGCGACAACATGGACCTGACCCTGGCCCACACCGCCGCCGGCCACCTGGCGCAGAAGGGGGTCAAGCTCGACGCCGGGCAGATGCAGCTCCTGGCCCACAGCGCCCGCCGGGCGAAGGAGCAGCTGTTCGCCGACCCGAAGCTGGCGTCCGCCCCGGTGACGGTGCTCGGCCGTGGCAGCCGGGTGATCGGCGGCACGATTCAGGACGACCTGACGCGGGCGGAGGTCGAACAGGTGCTGGTGGACGGGTTCTTCCCGCAGGTGCCGCTCGACGCCGTGCCGGCGCGGGCGCGGGCGGCCGGGCTGATGGAGCTGGGCCTGCCGTACGCCGCCGACCCGGCCGTGACGAAGCACCTCGCCTACTTCCTGAGCCGGCAGGCCGAGTCGCTCAAGGACCGCAAGACCCGGCCGCTGCCGAACGCGGTGCTGTACAACGGCGGCGTGATGAAGGCGACGGCGCTGCGGGAGCGGTTGCAGAAGGTGGTCGGGCAGTGGTCGAAGGAGGCGAAGGCGGGCAAGGTCCGCGAGCTACCGGGGACGGACCTGGACTTGGCGGTGTCCCGCGGGGCGGCGTACTACGGGCTGGTCCGCCGCGGCAAAGGCGTCCGCATCCGCGGCGGCACGGCCCGGGCGTACTACGTCGGGGTGGAGACGTCGCTGCCGGCGGTGCCGGGCGGGCCGCCGCCGATCAAGGCGCTGTGCGTGGCCCCGTTCGGCATGGAGGAGGGGACGGAGACGGACCTGCCGGGGCAGGAGTTCGGGCTGGTGGTGGGCGAGCCAGTCGAGTTCCGGTTCCTCGGCTCGACGACCCGCCGCGACGACACGGCCGGGACGCTGATCGAGGATTGGTCGGGGCAGATCGAGGAGCTGGCCCCGGTGAGCGTGACGCTGCCGCCGAAGGGCGGCCCGGCGGGCCGGGTGGTGCCGGTGCACCTGCACGCGAAGGTGACGGAGGTGGGGCAGCTAGAGTTGAGCTGCCGCAGCCGCGACGGCGGGGAGAGCTGGAAGCTGGAGTTCAACGTGCGGGAGCGGTAGACTGAGACGGGGGTGCGACGATGCGCTCGGATGACCTCTTGAACTACGTGAGGGACGTGCCGTTCCGACCGTTCCGGATCACGATGAACAGTGGCCGGACCTACGACATTCGCCACCCGGAGATGATCCGCGTCGGGCGGACGAGTGCGAACGTCTTCCTCCCGCGACCGGGCGACCCGCCCGACGCTCCGTACGACCGCTTCGACATGGTGTCGCTGGTGCTCATTGAGCGGGTCGAGCACATCGAAGCGCCGGCGGCGGCGTGAATGGCGGGCGCGGCCCTTCCGACGCCGGGCGCAGGTGAATTCCAGGTCCGAGTGAGTCGGGCGGGCCGAGCCGGACTACGGCATCCGATATTAGTATTGCTGGTCCTTTGCTTCGCCGAACGGCAAGCCGTCAAATCGCTTCACCGCGACCTCAAGCTGTGCTCCGCGCACATAGAGGGCGTTCCCTTCGGACTCACGTTTCCCTCTATCCACGGCATGGATTTCGGCGTCCATCGCATCTCCCCGGTTCGAGACACGTCTCCGATGTGGACCAATCTACGCCCAAGGGATTCAGCCCAAAGCTTGGCCGCGCCCGCGTCGACAGTCAAGGGAATAGGAGGCATCTCGCCGTTACCGCCCGCCGGCCGCCTTCTTGCCCAGGTCGATGACCTTGTACCCGTCCGGCTCCGACCAGCCGAGCACGCGGCCGTCGGCAGTCACCGCCGGCTTCGCCGTGCACTCCGGCCGCGGTAGCGTCAGCACCACGCCGCCCGTCGTGGCGTCGAACAGCCGCAGTAACTTCTCGCACCCGGTCGCGGCGACCCGCTTGCCGTCCGGGGTGAACGCCAGGCCCGCGATGTAGTCCGGGAACGGGCCGGCGTTGAAGAGCGGCTTGCCCGCGGCGACGTCGAACACCGCCAGGAACTTGTTGACGTTGCCCCGCGGGGCGCTGGCGATCCGCTTGCCGTCCGGGCTGAACTCCAGCCCCATCGTGTACGACGCGTGCCGCATCGACGTGGTCTGCTTGCCCGTCTTGGCGTCGTATAGGATGATGTCGAACATGCCGCCGGTCGCCAGCACGTCCCCCTTCGGGCTGTACGCCAGCCCCTCACCGAAGGTGTACCGTTCGCCGACGCCGGCCACCTTCTGCGGCTTGTCGCCGGCCAGCGACCAGAGTTGCAGTTCGTCCTTGCCCTCACCGACGAACGCGGCCCCGTCCGGGGCGATGGCCAGCTCCCGCACCGGCCAGTCCGCCCCGAGCGGCACTCGGTGGCGGACCTTCCACGTCTTGGCGTCCCACACGACCACGTCGCCGTTCTGGTGGCCGGCGACGAAGGTCGTGCCGTCCCGGCTGAACGCGCCCGACCAGATCGCGTTGCCGCCGGTCGCCGTCAGGACCTTGGGCGGCACAGCCGGGGCGGTCAGGTCGTGGACGCGCATGGACCCGTCGCGGCAGATGAACACCAGGTGGCGGTCCACCGGGCTCAGGACACCGTAGCGGGTTTCGATGTCCGGGACGGCGATCGTGCGGACGAGGTCGGGGGCGGTCCCCGGCTTGGCCGCGGCCTTGGCGCGGGCGAGCAGGTAGTCGTACTCGAAGCCGCGGAGGGACTTGTCGGTCGCGTCCAGCCGCCGCCGGGCCTCGGCGATTCGGCCGGCGTCCAGGTCCGCTTGGGCCTGTCCGATGGCGCGGGCGTACGCCCCGTTCGGCGGCGCCTCGCGGGCCAAGCCGCACGCGGCCAACCCGAGGAGTACGGCCGATGGTCCGACGTGCCACGCCCGCCTGCCTGCGGTCCGAATCATCGCGTCACCTCCGCAGCCCGCCCACGGGACACCAGGACGACTCAGCCACCCAGCTTTGCCGCGATGGCGATCGCAATCAAGGAGAATCACCCCGTCAGTCGCTTCGTGCCTGAATCGACGCCATAACTGGTGACGACACCACGTCATTTCGACCAGCGAGGGGCGATCAGATGATCCCGCCAATGGTTGGCCCGGTGTTGGCACCGATTTCGCTCCGAGTCTCGCCGTTGGTTGTCGTGAGGTCTTCGGTCGTGAGCGAACCGCCCCAGCGGACTCCGAACTCCGACCCCCCGGGCCGTCAGCGGTCGCCGGACAGCTTGGTGCCGACCCGCGTCCTGGCCGCCCCGCCGACCCTCATCACCCCCGACCCCGCCGCACCGACGCCGGCACCGCTGCCGGCCGGCGCCTTTCCCCCCGTCCCCGGGTACGAGATCCTCGGCGAGCTGGGCCGCGGCGGCATGGGCGTCGTCTTCAAGGCCCGCCAGGCCGGGTTGAACCGGCTCGTCGCCCTGAAGATGCTCCACACCGGCCGGGCGGCCGACGCCGCGGCGGTCGAGCGGTTCCGGGTCGAGGCCGAGGCCGTGGCCCGGTTCCAGCACCCGCAGATCGTGCAGATCTACGAAATCGGCGAGACCGGCGGGCAACCGTACCTGGCCCTCGAGTATGTCCCCGGCACCACCCTGGCCCACGTGCTCGCCGCCGGGCCGCTGCCGCCGGACCGGGCTGCGGCCGTGATCGAAGCCGCCGCCCAGGCCGTCCACTACGCCCACCAGCGCGGCGTGCTGCACCGGGACATCAAGCCGGCCAACATCCTTCTGGTGAGTGGTGAGTGGTCAGCCGCCTCTCCACCACTCACCACTCACCACTCACCACTCCACCTCAAGATCACAGACTTCGGCCTGGCCAAGCAGCTCGAGGAGGTCACCTGGCCGACGTACCACGGCGTCGTCGGCACGCCGGGGTACATGGCCCCCGAGCAGGCCGAGGGGCGGCGCGACCTGACCGCGGCCACCGACGTGTACGCGCTGGGGGCGGTGCTGTACGAGTGCCTGACCGGCCGGCCGCCGTTCCAGGGGGCCGACCCGCTCTCGACGCTGCGGCAGGTCGCGGAGGACGACGCCGCCCCGCCGCGCTCCCTCCGCCCGGACGTGCCCGCCCCGCTGGAGGCCGTCTGTCTGAAGTGCCTGCACAACCACCCCCCCCCCACCAACCCCACCCCCCCCCACCACCCCCCCCAC
>DASXAN010000366.1:0-2506 GCA_036406755.1 Gemmataceae bacterium | reverse complement strand
GGTCATGGTGCTGCTGCCCAAGGCGCTGCTGCGGGTCCGCGGCGAGCACCTCATTCCCGGCGAGCCGGAGGACGAGGACGAGCTGAAGGACATGATCGACGCCCCGGTCGGCGACCGGTCGGAGTGGAAGCCGCGGTGGCCGGGCGTGCAAGGCTACTTCGTCCCGCTCGGCAAGGCGAACCTGGTCCGCGAGGGGACGAACGCCACCATCATCTCTTACGGCCGGACGCTGCCGCTGTGCGCCACGGCCGCCGACCAGCTGCGGGAGGAGCAGGGGCTGACGTTCGACGTGATCGACCTGCGGACGCTGTTCCCGTACGACTGGAAGGCGGTCAGCGCGAGCGTCCTGAAAACGGGCCGGGTGCTGATCGTCAACGAGGACACGGAGGTGACGAACTTCGGCGAGCACCTGCTGCGGCGGGTGGTGGACGAGCACTTCTACGACCTCCTGGTGCGGCCGCGGGTGCTGCTGGGGGCGCACGTGCCGGGGATCGGGCTGAACCAGGTGTACGAGTGGAACGAAGTGCCGCAGCTGCCGAACGTGCTCAAGGCGATGCGGGAGCTGGCGACAGAAGCGGCGTAAGAGGATTAACCACAGATGCACACAGATGAACACAGATAAAACAGATCAGATTTGGTCTTATCTGTGTTCATCTGTGTGCATCTGTGGTTAATCCCTCCGGAGTTCGGTTATGGACTTTCACTTGCCGCAGCTGGGCGAGGGCGTCTACGAGGCGGAGGTGGTCCGCTGGCTGGTCCACGCCGGCGACGCCGTCCAGCACGGCCAGGGCCTCATGGAGGTCATGACCGACAAGGCGACGATGGAGGTCCCCGCCCCGTTCGCCGGCACCGTCACCGAGCTCCGTGTCCAGCCCGGGGCCACCGTCAAGGTCGGCGACCTGATCCTGGCGTACACCCCGGCCGGTTCCGTGCCCGAGGAGATCGCCCCGCCGGTGCCGGAGGCCGTCCACCGCCCGGACGGCGACGACCCGCTCCGGCTGGACCCGGCCGCGGCCCTGGCGGCCAACGGCCACCCGGCGGACGACGACGAGCCGGCCGCGGCCGCCCCGGTCAAGGCGTCGCCGTCGGTACGGATGCTGGCCCGCAAGCTGGGCATCGACCTGCGGACGGTCCGCGGCACCGGCCCGGCCGGGCGGGTGCTGGTCGAAGACTTGCACGTCTCGCACGCCGGCGACGCGCTCCGCGGCCACCCGGCCAGCGACGGCGGGCCGGCCGCCCCGGTCCGGGTGGCGGCCGCCGCCCGGCTGGACTTCGGCACACCGGGGACGGTGGTCAAACTGGCCGGCGTCCGCCGGCGGATCGCCGAGCACCTCGTCCACGCCAAGCACACCATCCCGCACTTCACCTACGTGGACGAGTGCGACATCACCGAGCTGGTCCGCGTCCGGGCCAGCCTGCGGGAGCCGTTCGAGGCGCACGGGGTCAAGCTCACGTACCTGCCGTTCTTCGTCAAGGCGGCGGTGGCGGCGTTGAAGGAGGTGCCGATCGTCAACGCCTCGCTCAACGACGCGACCGGCGAGATCACGCTGCACGACCGCTACCACATCGGCATCGCCACGGCCACGCCGCCGGGCCTCCTGGTGCCGGTGGTGCGGGACGCGGACCGGAAGGACCTGGCGACGATCGCCCGGGAGATCGAGCGGCTCAGCGCCGAAGCCCGGGCGGGGCGGGCCCGGCTGGAGGACCTGCGGGGGAGCACGTTCACGATCACGTCGATCGGGGGGATCGGGGGCCTGCTGGCGACGCCGATCATCAACCACCCGGAGGTGGCGATCCTGGGGGTGGGCAAGGCGGTGAAGCGGCCGGTGTTCGACGCGGCGGGGAACGTGAAGGCGGCGGAGATGATCTACCTGTCGCTGTCGTTCGACCACCGGGTGGTGGACGGGGCGGTAGGGGCGGTGTTCGGCAACGCGCTGATCCGGCAGTTGCAGAACCCGGCCCGGCTGCTGCTGGCGGAGAAGCTGGTGTGACGGGGTGAGGCGGCGGCCGAATTGAGTCCGGCCGGGGGTGCTCCACCCCTCTTCAGAACCATCTCAAACGGCCGGAATCATCTCTGCTCGGGGCGAGAAGTCATTATCGAATAACATTTTGGGGCGAATTGCCGGTTTCGGAATCAATTGCCGTCCGGTGCCGGCAGCCCTTGTGCGTACGAGCGTTCGAGGCTTTGATCCTTCCGGTGGATGGGCCGCTCGCCATGGCCGGTCGTCCTTGGAGCCGTGAGGAAACGCTGGCGGCGTTGAATCTCTATTGCTGCGTTCCCTTTGGCCGATTACACGCGCGGAATCCAGACATCATTGCATTGGCCACCGCGCTCGGGCGCACACCGAGTTCGGTAGCCATGAAGTGTTGCAACTTGGCGTCGCTCGACCCGGCCCAACGTGCCCGGGGCATCAGGGGGTTGAGTAAGGCGTCACAACTGGACGAAGCCGTCTGGGTCGAGTTTCATCACGACCCGGAAGCTGTGGGCTACGAGTCCGAAATGGCG
>DASXAN010000365.1:0-2630 GCA_036406755.1 Gemmataceae bacterium | reverse complement strand
CCGCGGGCCATACTCCTCCAGCCGGCAGTCGGTGTTGGCCACACCGACCAGAATCACCGGCTCGATCGCCCCCTCCCGGATCAGTCGCTCGGCCGTCTCGTCGGCCGCCCACGGCACGCCGCCGAACGCCGTCGCCGGGTCGAACAGGTTCTGGCCGTCCTGCAGGTAGAAGACGGGGTAACGGCGGTCCGGGTCGTCGCCGTAGCCGGGCGGCAGGTAGACGGACAGCGGCCGGGCGTTGCCCAGGTGCTCGGACGGGAAGTCGGGGTGGTAATGGACGGACTCGGTCATGCCAACCCGTTCGTTACCCGATTCGGTACACTGGTTGCAAGGCGATTCCGCCCTGACTCGGCCCGCCCGTCGCATCGATCTAATGTCCGCCCCGAGGAAACCCCCATGCGCGTCTGGCCCGGACAGTCGTACCCGCTCGGCGCCAGTTTCGACGGGGCCGGCGTCAACTTTGCCCTGTTCTCCGAGCACGCCAGCAAGGTCGAGCTGTGCCTGTTCGACTCGCCCGAGGACGAGAAGCCGTCCCACACCATCCGCATCGGCGAGAACACCGACCACGTCTGGCACGCCTACCTGCCGGACGTGCAGCCCGGCCAGCTGTACGGCTACCGCGTCCACGGGCCCTACGAGCCGGCGAAGGGCCACCGGTTCAACCCGAACAAGGTGCTGCTGGACCCGTACGCCAAGGCCATCGGCCGGGACCTGCAGTGGGACGACAGCCTGTTCGGGTACAAGCTCGGCGACCCGAACGCCGACCTGTCGTTCGACGACCGGGACAGCGCCGCGTACGCCCCGCTCGGGCTGGTGCTGGAGACGGCCTACACCTGGGGCGACGACCAGCCGCCCCGCACGCCCTGGCACAAGACGCTGATTTACGAGCTGCACGTCAAGGGGTTCACGAAGCGGATGCCGGGCGTGCCGGAGGCCCACCAGGGCACCTACGCCGGGCTGGCGTCGGAGGCGGCGATCAAGCACATCAAGGGGCTCGGCGTGACGGCCGTCGAGCTGCTGCCGGTGCACCACCACGTCGATGACCGGTTCCTGCTGGACAAGGGGCTGGTCAACTACTGGGGGTACAACACGCTCGCCTACTTCGCCCCGGACCCGCGGTACGCCTCGCACCGCTCGGCCCGCAAGGCGGTCATGGAGTTCAAGACGATGGTTCGGGCGCTGCACCGGGCCGGGATCGAGGTCATCCTCGACGTGGTCTACAACCACACGGCCGAGGGCAACCAGCTCGGCGCGACGCTGTCCATGCGGGGCGTGGACAACGCCGGCTACTACCGCCTGGTGCCGGACAACCCGCGGTACTACATGGACTTCACCGGCTGCGGCAACGGGCTGAACATGCAGCACCCGCGGGTGCTCCAGCTGATCATGGACAGCCTGCGGTACTGGGTGCAGGAGATGCACGTGGACGGGTTCCGGTTCGACCTCGCCAGCGCGTTGGCCCGGGAGCTGTACGAGGTGGACCGGCTGGGGTCGTTCTTCGACATCATCGCCCAGGACCCGGTCATCTCGCAGGTGAAGCTGATCGCCGAGCCGTGGGACGTCGGCCCGGGCGGCTACCAGGTGGGCAACTTCCCCGCGGGGTGGACGGAGTGGAACGGCAAGTACCGCGACTGCATGCGGCGGTTCTGGAAGGGGGACGGCGGCACGGTCAGCGAGATGGCGTCGCGGCTGACCGGGTCGAGCGACCTGTACGCCTGGGGCGGGCGGGCCCCGTATGCGTCGATCAACTTCATCACCTGCCACGACGGGTTCACGCTGAACGACCTGGTCAGTTACAACGACAAGCACAACGAGGCCAACGGCGAAGAGAACCGCGACGGGGCCAACGACAACAACGCGTGGAACTGCGGGGCCGAGGGCGCGACCGACAACGCCGACATCGTCGCGCTGCGGGAGCGGCAGAAGCGGAACTTCCTGGCGACGCTGATGCTCTCCCAGGGCGTGCCGATGATCACGGCCGGGGACGAGGTCGGCCACACGCAGAACGGCAACAACAACGCCTACTGCCAGGACAACGAGCTGACCTGGATCGACTGGGAGCTGACGCCGCCGAAGCGGCAGCTGTGCGAGTTCGCGCGGCGGGTGGTGCGGCTGTGGCAGCGGCAGCCGGTCCTGCACCGGCGGAAGTTCTTCCGCGGCCGGGCCATCCGCGGCAGCGACATCAAGGACATCTACTGGCTGGACCCGACCGGCAAGGAGATGACCGACGAGGCGTGGAACGCGGGGTTCGTCAAGTGCCTGGGGGTGTGCCTGATCGGGGCGCTGACCGGGGAGGTGGACGAGTTCGGCGACGCGGTCACGGGGGACACGCTGCTGATCCTGTTCAACGCCCACCACGAGGCGATCCCGTTCGCGCTGCCGGAGGCGCTGGAGGGGCAGCGGTGGCAGCGGCTCTTGGACACGTTCCGGCCGGAGGAGGAGCCGGCGGCGGCGGACATGACGCAGCCGTACCCGCTGGAGGGGCGGTCGCTGGCGGTGTTCCGGCTGCGGGCGCTGCAGGCAGGGGCGCCGCCGATCATTTTCCCGCGGGGGTGACGAGCCGCTTGCGGCTATGCGAGCCACCGCCCGCATAGCCGCAAGCGGCTAACTCGCGTTCCGCCGCATGTCCC
>DASXAN010000364.1:0-1870 GCA_036406755.1 Gemmataceae bacterium | reverse complement strand
GGCTGGGGCACATGGGCTACATCGACCAGTTCGACGTGCTGGCGGCGCTGTCCGGCGTGGAGCTGGTGCTGAAGGAGATGGGGCACCGGGTCGAACCGGGCTGCGGCGTGGCGGCGGCACAGAAGGTATGGGCAGAGGCGGTGTCGGGCCCATCCGCCGTTTGAAGGGGATGGGCCCCGGTGACCCTCACTGCCTTCTTGGACGAGGAACGGATCATGCCCCGCGTCCTGATCAGCGACAAACTGGAAGCCGCCGGCCTCGACCTGCTCCGCGAGGCCCAGATCGAGCTGGACGAGCGGCACGGCCTCAAGGGCGCCGCCCTCCAGGAGGCCCTCCGCGGTGCCGACGCCGTCATCGTCCGCAGCGGCACGACCATCACCGCCGAGCTGCTCGAGGACCCCGGTAAGCTCCGGGCCGTCGTCCGCGCCGGCGTCGGCGTCGACAACATCGACGTCGCCGCCGCCACCCGCCGCGGCATCGTCGTCATGAACACGCCCGGCGGTAACACGCTGAGCACCGCCGAGCACGCCGTCACTTTGCTCACGTCGCTCGCTCGCCACATCCCGGCCGCGGACGCGAGCATGAGGGCGGGCAAGTGGGAGCGGTCGAAGTTCGTCGGCACGCAATTGGCCGGCAAGACGCTCGGCATCGTCGGCGTCGGCCGGGTCGGGCGGGAGGTCGCCCGCCGGGCCGTCGCCATGGACATGCGGGTCCTCGGCCTGGACCCGTTCCTGACGCCGGAACGGGCGGCCGAAATCGGCGTCGAGAAGGTGGACGACCTGGTCGCGCTGCTGCCGCGGTGTGACTTCCTGACCGTCCACACGCCGGGCGGGCCGGAAACCAAGGGGCTGATCGGCCCGGCCCAGATCGCCAAGGTCAAGAAGGGCGCGCGGATCGTCAACTGTGCCCGCGGCGGCATCATCGACGAACGGGCGCTGGCCGAGGCGTTGGCGAGCGGGCACGTCGCCGGGGCCGCGATCGACGTCTTCGACCCCGAGCCGCCGCCGGCCGACAACCCGCTGCGCAAGGCCCCGAACCTCATCCTGACCCCACACCTGGGGGCGTCCACGCTCGAAGCCCAGGACGCCGTCGCCCGGGAGGCGGCGCAACTCCTGACCGACTTCCTCACCCGCGGGGTGGTGCAGTTCGCCGTCAACATGGCGGCCGTGGACCGGGCCGAGCTGGCCGAGCTGCGGCCCTACATCGACCTGGCCCGCCGGCTGGGCCTGTTGCACGCCCAGATGGCCCAGGGGACGATCCGCCAGGCCCGGCTCACCTACCGCGGGGACGTGGCCCGCCGCGGCACGAAACTGCTCACGTCCGCCTTCGCCGCCGGCCTGCTCGAAGGCCGGCTGGAGCACGTCAACGTCGTCAACGCCCAGCTCCTGGCCCGCGAACGGGGGATCGAACTCGTCGAGTCGTCCAGCCCCAAGAGCGACGACTTCGGGTCGGTCGTCCACGCCGACGTGGTGACGGACAAGAAGACGTACACGGCGGCCGGGACGCTGTTCGGTAACCAGTACCTGCGGCTGGTGCAGCTCGGCCCGCACCGGCTGGACGCCGCGCCCGACGGGGTGATGCTGATCTTCACCCACCAGGACCGGCCGGGGCTGATCGGCCACATCGGCACCGCGTTCGGCCAGCACGGGGTCAACATCGCGCAGATGACCGTCGGGCGGCAGCAGGCCGGCGGCGAGGCGATCGCGGTGCTCAACCTCGACTCGTTCCCGTCGGACGCGGCCATCGCCGAGGTGAAGAAGCACGGGCAGATTTCGAGCGTGAGCGTGGTGAAACTGCCGCCGGCGGGGCAGATGCCGGGGTGGTTCGGGTGATAACTCCGTGACGCCGCGACCCGAGTCTTCGAGGGGGG
>DASXAN010000363.1:0-2096 GCA_036406755.1 Gemmataceae bacterium | reverse complement strand
TCGTTGCTCTCGGCCCACCCTACAAAACCGGCACTCGCCTTTATTCCTTTTCGCCGGCCCCGGCGCCGACGGGGGCGGCCGCGGCCGCGGCCGGCGGCGGACCCCGCCGCTCGCCACGGTCCCGGTCCCGGTCCCGGCCGCCGCCGCCGGTGAAGTCGTCCGGCTCCTCGACCACGGCCTGCAGCGCCAGGGCGTGCGGGTCGCGGGCCAACGCCAGCATCGTCTCCTCCAGCTTCGGCTCGATCCGGAGCGTCATCGCCCGCATGACCATCTCGTTCAGCTTCAGGTCGTGCTCGATGCCGGTCAGGTGCTCGCCGGTGGTCCGGAAGTAGAGCAGGTAGTACAGGGCCTTCTTCTGGCCGCGGATCGGGTAGGCCAGCCGCCGCTCGTCCCACGGCCGGCTGGCCAGGACTTCCACCTTGTTCCGCTCCATGATGGCGTGCAGCTGGGCCTGGGCGGCGGGCAGGTCGCCGGCCACCTTGGACGTGTCCAGCATGATCAGCGCTTCGTAGACGTTGGTCGGCATGGCGGCTGTCTCCGAACCCACCCGGGGCTCCGGGCGGGCTTATTCCTTTTGCTTGTCTTCTTCCTTGTCGTCTTCCTTCTCCGGCCGCTTCTTCTTCGGCGGGGCGGTCGTCGGGTCCACGTCCGGGTTGAACCGGTTCATGCACGCGGCGATGCCCTGGTGGGCCCACACCAGCACGGCCTGGGCCGCCTTCAGGACGGCGTCCTCGATCACCGCCCGCTCGGCCGGGCGGAACCGGCCCAGCACGTGGTCGACGGCGTCCTCTTTCGGCCCGCCGACGCCCACCCGCAGCCGGGCGTACTCGGTGGTGCCGAGGTGGTCCTGGATGCTCCGCAGGCCGTTGTGCCCGCCGTGCGTCCCCTTGGCCCGCACCCGCAGCTTGCCCAGCGGCAGGGCGAAGTCGTCGCACACCACCAAGAGGTCGTCGGCCGGCACCTTGTAGAAGTCCACGACCTGGCGGACGGCCTGCCCGCTGAGGTTCATGAACGTCTCCGGCTTGACCAGCAGCAGGCCCAGCCCGCCATCGTTCAGCTCGGCGACCTGGCCCTGGAACCGCCCGCGGAACGGCCCGCCGCCCGGCCCGTTGGCCAGGGCGTCGACCACCATGAACCCGACGTTGTGCCGGGTGCCGGCGTACTGCTTGCCCGGATTCCCCAGCCCTACAACAACCTTCATTGCATGAGTCCGTAGTCCGTGGTCCGTAGTCCGTAGCAAAGAAGCCGCAGGGCCGTTTGCTACGGACTACGGACCACGGACTACGGACTATTCCTCTGCTTCCTCTTCCTTCACGCGGCGGCCCACGATCTCGGGCTCCGCCGCCGTGGCCGCACCCGCCTCGGCCGGGGCCGCGGCCGCCGGCGTCGGGGCCGCCTCCACCTTGACCGTCGCGATCTGCACCACCACCAGCTCCGGGTCGTCCACGGCCGTGACCCCGTCCGGCAGCGTCAACTCTTTGACGTGGATCGGCTCGCCGGATTGCAGGCCGGTGACGTTCACCCGGATCGAGTCCGGGATGGCCAGGGCCGGGCACTCGACGTGCAGCGAGTGCAGCGTCTGTTCGAGGACGTGGCCGCCGCCCAGGCCGGCCGGGGTGCCCTTCAGCTCGATCCGCACGGCCATCGTGACCCGCTCGTCCCGGCTGACCCGCTTGAAGTCGATGTGCAGCACGTCCAGGCCGAGGTGGTCGTACTGGACCTCCTGGATGACGGCCGTCTCGGACTTGCCGTCCAGCTGGAGGTCCACGACCCGGGCGTTGTGCCGCAGGGCGGTTTCGAGTTCCTTGCGGTCCAGGGCGACGGGGACGACGGCCTCCTTGTGGCCGTAGACGACGGCCGGGATCAGCCCGTCCTTGCGGAGCTGGCGGGTGGCCTGCGAGCCGTGCGCCGGCCGCGGCTTGGCGGCGAGTTTGACGGATTCCATGGTGCGGTCGGTGTCCTAGCGGTCCTGCCAAACGATAGCGCGAGCCGCCGGGTGCGGCGGCTCGGGGGCAAGGGGAAATTATGGGGATTTCGGGCGGAAACGGCAAGGACGGGGCGTCGCAAATGCCAGTGAGGAGTGAGGAGGAGGGAGT
>DASXAN010000362.1:0-1606 GCA_036406755.1 Gemmataceae bacterium | reverse complement strand
TGGCCATAGCCGCCGAACAGCAGGATGTCGGGCTCGTTGGCCTTGATCTTGGGCAGGACGGCGCTGAAGTCCTGCGTGCCCACCGGGAACAGCTCGTACAAGTTGTTGAACTGGTAGCCGGCGTCGGCGATCTTCTTGAGGACGTCGGTCTTGATGGTGGTGTTGTTGGGCTCGCCGATGTCCCAACCCGAAAGACCGACCGTCTTGGCGTTGGGATAGGTGGCCTTCGTCCACTTGAACAGTCCCGGCAACGGGTCGTTGGGTGTGATGGCCCGGGTGCCCCAGAAGAACGGTTGCCCCTGGCCGAAGATGCTCGTGCCGCCCCCGCCGTCGAGCGTGAACATCTTGTACTGGGCCGTGCCGGCCAACATGGCGCCGAGGTCGTCGACGTACGACGCCAGCTTGGCCGGATAGCCGGCCTGGCCCAGCTCGGTGATCGCCTGCTGTCCGGCGGCGGCGTCACCCGACTTGTGGTCGTAGTACTTGACCTGGATGTCGGGACCGCCGGCCGCCTTGATGTGCTCCACTGCCAAGTCGGTGCCGCGCGACATGGTCTTGCCGTAGAACGAGCCGCTGCCGGTGAGGGCCAGCACGTTGCCCATCTTGAAGGTCATGCCCTTGCCGGCCGTGGCCGGATCGATCTTGAGCAGGGACGCCAGCTGGGTGCCGACGTCGCCGCTGGCCCCGCCACCGCCGCCCGCGCTCGTGGCGGCGCCGCCGGCGGTCGTGGCGGTTCCCCCGCCGGCGGCCGCGGTGGTGGCGCTGCTGCTCCCGCTGTTGTCGCCGCCGCAGGCCGCGAGGAAAGCCGGACCAGCCGCCAGCGCGGCCCCGGCGATGCCCATCGTGCGCAACACGGCGCGCCGGCTCAGGCCATCCGGTTCGAGCCGTTCGTCTCTGTCCTTGGTCACCTTTCCCCCTGTCTGTCGACTCGAGCTCGGCCGCAGCGGGCCGTCCACCCGGCACGAGGCCGGGAGCCGGTGACACCCCCTGTGGCCGCTCCCCCTCATTGTGGAGTTGACATACGTATCAACTCCAGCGCCGGATTCATACCTCACTACCACGCGCGCGAGCAAGTGTTGACACAACGTCGAAACGGGCGTGACCCGCCGAATCAGGAGGAGCGGCCGTCGCGCTCGGGCGGCAGCTCGTACGGCAGGCCGAGGGCCCGGCAGTACAGCAGCGTGACCTGCTGCACCGCCTCCTCCTCGTCGTACGGCTCCCCCAGCACGAGCCAGACGAACGCCGAGCGGCTCACCATCGAGCCGAGGGCGGTGGCGGCGTACGAGGCGTCGATGGCCTTGTCGACCAGCCCCGCGTCCTGCCAGCGCTGGATCATGTGCGCCGATCGCTCCACCCAGTGATGGCGGAGCGTGAGGCGGATGTCGCGCAGCACCGGGTTGAAGGTGTCGACCTGGTCGAGCACCGCCATCATGCGGGCGTTCTTCCGGTAGGCCCGGAGGTAGCCGCGGTTCGTGCGCTCGATGCGTGCCGCCAGATCATCGGGCGTCACCTCGGGGTCCGACGACGCCTCGGCCCGGAAGTCGCGGTGCAGCTCTTCGACGACCTCGGCGAAGATGAGCTCCTTCGAGTCGAAGTACGTGTAGAA
>DASXAN010000361.1:0-3657 GCA_036406755.1 Gemmataceae bacterium | reverse complement strand
CCACCGCCGCGGGTACTGCCCCCGCGGCGGTGGGCCTCGCTCGCTCCGCTCGTTCGACCCACCCTACTCGGCCCGGCCGTGTACGTACACATCATCGCCGACCGTTCGGTATTCCCACCGCGGCAGCCGCCATGCCTTGCTCAAGTCCGCCGCCCCGGCACCGCCGACCGGCGACAACGCAGCCGCCCCGCCGAGCAGCGTCGGGGCGACGAAGACATGCAACTCATCGATCAGCCGCTCGTCGAGCAGCGAGCCGAAGACGCCCGCCCCACCTTCAACGAGCAGGTTCGTCACCCGCCGCCGGCCCAGCTCGGCCAACAGCGCCCGGACCGACGGTCGGCCGGCCTCGTCGGGTAGTTCCAGCACCTCGCAGCCGGCCGCGCGCGACTCCGCCCCCCTTCCCGCCAGAGTGGCGACCAGTACTGGCACCTCGCGGGCGGTCTGTAGCAGCCGGCAGTCCGGCGGCAGCATGCCGGTCCGGCTCAGCACGATCCGCGTCGCCATACGTGGACCCGGCGGGCGGGCGGTTAGGAGCGGGTCGTCGGCGCGGACGGTGCCGGCCCCGACGAGAATGGCGTCCACTCGGCCGCGGATCTGGTGGACGACGTCCCGCGCCAGCCGGCCGCTGATCCACTTCGAATCCCCGCCGGCGGTGGCGATCTTGCCGTCGAGCGACATCGCCCATTTGGCGTGAACGTACGGCCGGCCACGCCGCAGGAGCGTCAGGTACGGGGCATTGAGCCGCGCCGCTTCCTCGCCGCACTGCCCGACATCAACCTCGACGCCAGCCGCCCGTAACATCGCAATGCCCTGCCCCGCAACCTGAGGGAATGGGTCGGGCATCGCCGCGACGACCCGACCGACGCCGGCCCGCAATACCGCGCCGGTACACGGCGGCGTCTTGCCGTGATGGCAGCACGGCTCCAGCGTCACGTAGAGGGTCGCCCCGCGCGCGGCCTCGCCGGCCGCGGCCAGGGCGTTGACCTCCGCATGTGGGCCGCCATAGCAGGTGTGCCAGCCTTCGCCGACCGCGGCCCCGTCGCGCACCACGACGGCCCCGACCAGCGGGTTCGGCTCGACTCGGCCGCGGCCGCGCTCGGCCAACTCCAGGGCGCGGCGCATCCACCGTTCGTCGGCGTCGGTCATGCGGTCATTCTACAGCCGGAGGTTCGGCCGCGACCCGCAGCATTACGCGCAGTCCGAAGTCCTTCTTGCCGACGCCGTGGAACGGGTCCCGCGGACTCCCGACCCAGGGCGACTCCAGCGCCGGCTCGGGGGCGAACTCCGCCGACGCCGCCTTGCCCCGACACCCCTTTGGGTGCGCCGCCGACAGCAGCCAGCGGGCGTGCAGGACACACGGTCCGGGGCCGACCACGACCCCCTCGGGGCCGGTCCGGTCATTGATCGTCAGGTTGTCCGGTCCGGATACCGCCCGGTCCGGCACGGCGATGCTGAGGACCGGTGCCCCGCCGACCGTCACCGTCACACAGCCGTCGGTCGCTGCCGCCGCGGCGGTCCGGCCGCCCCGCAGCAGCCCGACCGCCTGGGCCTCCGCAGTCAGGCGCGCCGCCCGCACGCCGGCCGGGCAAACGACCTCGAAGTCCTGTGCCAGATCGAACGCCAGCGTCGCCGCCGACCCGCACGGGTGGGCCGTGGCGAGGACCGCCCCGGTCATGGTCACGACGACGACATCGGCAGTGGGCTGCTGCACATCGATCGTCCCGCCGCCGACGAACGTGCAGCCGCTGCGGACGGGCGTGGCCTCGCTCCGTCGCGTCATCAGCACGATGGCCGGAGCGGACGCGGGCTCAGCCGCCGCCACCACAAACGGCAGACCCAAAGTCAGGGCCGCAATCGCCAACCGGGTCATTTGCCTTTCCTCGGTAGGGCGGGTCGAGGGAGCGGAGCGACCGAGGCCCACCGACCCCATTACCAATTCCTGCCGGGCGCGAATTCCGGTCAAGAAGACCGTTTTGGGCGAACGCCCGAAAACGGTCTTCTTGGTCACCTTGGTCATCTTGACCGCCATTTTGGCAGGGGCCGGCCGAGCCCGAGCAGTATGCCGTTCGATCCCACCCGACCTGTCATTGCTTCATCGGCTGCCACATCACCTGATTTCCAGCCGACTGCGTCTCGCCGCCCCCTCGATCCGGCTTGACCAATCGTCGGCGGGGCAGTAAGCACCCGGCCATCCCGAAGGTCGGAGAGTCTGTCACCAGTCGGCCGCCGGACGGCGGCGCGTCGTCGAGGAGGGGGCATGGCCGCGGTCGCGCCATCCCGCCGCGCGGGCCTACGGCTCGTGGCCGTCGGCGCGACCGTGCTGGCCGCTTTCGGGCCCGCCCGCGTCGCTGGCGACCCACCGCGCGACCAGCCCGCCGAGTCTGCTTCGAAGGAGGAAGGTCCGAAGAACCCGCCGGAGACGAAGTCCGAGAAGCCGGAAGAGGCCGGAGCCGAGGCGAACGTCGACGAGTGGTACAGCATCCACGGCCAGGCGACGGTCATCTCGCAGGGCAACTGGAAGTTCCGCTCGCCCTACATCGGGCCGAACAGCCTGCTGCCGATCCTGAACTACCGCACGACCAACACCGACACCCTCTACCTCGACACTCGCCTGTGGCGCGGGGCGGAGCTCGTCTTCAACCCGGAGGTGTCCGGCGGCGAGGGCCTCAGCCACACCCTCGGCATGGCCGGTTTTCCCAACGGGGAGGCGACTCGCGTCGGGGCACTGGCGCCGACGCCGTACGTCGCCCGCCTGTTCCTCCGCCAGACGTTCGGCCTGGACGGCGACATGGAGCGGGTCGAGGCCGGCCCCAACCAGCTCGCCCGCTGGCGGGACGTGGACCGGGTCACGGTCACCGTCGGGAAGATGTCTGCCACCGACCTGTTCGACGACAACCGCTACAGCCACGACCCGCGGACCCAGTTCATGAACTGGTCGCTGATGTACAACGGCGCCTGGGACTACCCGGCCAACACCCGCGGGTACACCTACGGGGCCGCGATCGACTTCAACACCCGCTTCCTGGCCGTCCGGTACGGGGCATTCGCCGAGCCGGCCGAGGCCAACGGGGCGGACTTCGACCCGCACTTCCTCAAGGCGAACGGCCAGATTGCCGAGGTCGAGGAACGGTACGAGCTGTGCGGCCACCCCGGCAAGCTGCGCGAGTGGGGCTACCTCAACCACGCCCACATGGGCAACTACCGCGAGGCGCTGGCGGAAATGCCGGTCAACCCGGACGTCACGTTGACCCGCACGTACCGGTTCAAGTACGGCTTCGGCGTGAACGTCGAGCAGGAGCTGGCGACCAACCTCGGCGTCTTCCTGCGGGCCGGGTGGAATGACGGCCAGTCGGAAAGCTGGGCGTTCACCGAGATCGACCGGACCGTGGCGACGGGACTGGATCTGAAAGGCGCGCTCTGGTCGCGGCCCAAGGACGAGGCGGGCGTGGCGGTCGTGTTCAACGGCCTGTCGGACGCGCACCGCGATTACCTGGCGGCGGGCGGCGTCGGCTTCATCATCGGCGACGGCCGGCTGAATTATTCGACGGAGCAGATCCTGGAGGCTTACTACAACTGGCAGGTGGTCAAGGGCATTAACGTGAGCTTCGACTTTCAGGGCGTCAACCACCCGGCCTACAACGCCGACCGCGGGCCGGT
>DASXAN010000360.1:0-4386 GCA_036406755.1 Gemmataceae bacterium | reverse complement strand
GCGACTCCCGAACCGCCAACGGCGGGCCGGAAGGGTGTATCACCCGAACAGGGTGGGCGACCGGCAGGTAGTACCGCGTACCCTCGGCCGCGGGGAAAAAGCACGAGGAAAGTGTGGTTCCTCGGGTGGTGGGAGGCGTGTGATTTCGCCGCACACGCAACAGCCCCGGCGAGTCCTTTCGGACCTCGGCCGGGCAGATTGGGGGGTCTGCATAACGCGTTCCATTTTACGCGGCAAAACGGATTGTCAACGAAATATCGATCCGGTCGGTTCCGCCGGCCGCGGCTTTCGGCGTGGCAGCTCCCGGCGTAAGGTAAGCTCAGGTAGGAACGGTCGAGCCGGCCGGAGCGGATTTTGCTGTAAGCCGGTTGGCCGGCACGACCGTGAAAAATCGCCGCGTCGGCCCTTCCCACCTCGCCCGGCGGAGGCGATGATGGGGGAACAGCCTGCCGCGCCGCCGTCCGCGAGACTCCCGGCCCATGTCCGACCGCTTCGACGCCCTGGCCCTGCCGACCCGCGAGCCGTTCCCGGCCCTGCCGCCGGGGCCGGGCTACGGCCTGCCGCCGCTGCTTCCGGCCCCGCCGCCGTCCCCCCTGTGGGCGATGGTCCGGCGGCACTGGAAGCTGCTATCCGTTTGCGCCGTGGTGAGTTTGGGCGTGGCGTACCTGGTCGGCAAATCCTTGGGCCGGCCGACCTGGCAAGCCGAGGCGACGCTGCTGTACCAGCAGGTGACCCTGTCTGAGAAGCAGAAGGCCGCCTATGAGCACCCGCCTTCCCTGGACACTCTGGCGGGGTGGGTCCGCGACCCGGCGCTGCTGCGGCAGCTGGCCGACGAGTTCCGGCTGAGCCGCACCCCCGACGAGCTGGCTGACAAATACGTGAAAGTCGAGCACCCCTCCGGGACGGAGTCGGTGGCGGTGTCCTTCAAGTGGCCGGACGCGGACGTGGCCCGGGCCGCCCTGGGCCGGCTGTTGGACCTGTTCGCTGACTACGTAGTGACAGCCCGCAAGGAGGCGATTCTGCTGCGGATTGAAAAGATGGATCAGCAGTCCGCGTCGGTCTGCGAGGACGAGATCCGCCGGCTGGACCAGCGGGCCCACGCCCTCCAGGACAAGCTGGCCCGGACCGGCCAGCTGGGCGACGAGGACCTGGACGGGTCGATGCTGGCCCGCCGGGGCGAGCTGCGGGACATCGTCCGCCGGGAGGACCAGAAGCGGTCGGAGCTGCGGAGCGATCTGCGGTTCAAGCGGGACGACCTGCCGGTGCTGCGGATGCTGGTCGAGAAGAAGGCCGAGCCGCCGATCAAGCTGCAGGCCGCGGTGCACGAGGTCGAACGGCTGGAGCTGGAGGTCAAGCACTCGCAGCAGACGATGGACGCGGCCACGGAGGAGCTGCGGACGCTGCCCTTGCAGCTGACGCTGTCGAAGAAGAACGAGCTGGCGCTGAAGCTCCAGTACCTCCGCGAGGAGATCAAGAAGCACGAGGCGGCGAAGGCGGGCCTGGGCAAGCCCGGCGGGCCGGCGGCCAGCGGCGCCCTCGAAGGCATGGACGCGCGGGAGTTCTCGGTCAAGTCGCCGCCGCGGGTGGCGGAGACGCCGGTGGCCAACACCCGCAAGACGTACGCCGCCCTGACGTTCTTCGGCCTGATGGCCGGAGCGGTGGGGCTCTTGATGGCCTACGACCGTTCCCGCCCGCCGCCCGGCGGGCCGACGGCGGTGGTGCGGACGCGGGTGGTGCACGTGACGCCGCCGCCCGGCGGGGTGACGGTGACGGACGTGGACCCGAATCGGCTGAGCGTCCGCATCCACCAGTGGATCCGCGAGGGCGAGGGGCCGCTGGTGACGCCGCCGCCGGGGCGGCCGCCGCTGACGATCGGCCCGGACGGCCGGGTGGAGGAGCCGCCGGCGCCGACGAACGGCGCGGACGCGGACGCGGACCACCTGGCCAAGCGGATGCAGCAGTGGCTCGGCGACGGCCAGGGGCCGCGGTGACGTGTCGCCGCGACCCGAGTCTTCGAGGGGAGCGCGTATTTAGCCCCCGGTCAATGACCGGGGGCTAAATGGTCCGCGTCGCGGCTAACCGCGGCGCACCACCATCCGCGCCACGAACAGCCCGTTGCTCAGATACCGCCCGGCCAGCCGCCGCGGCTCCCGCAGCAGCCGGTACGCCCACTCCAGCCCGACCCTTTGGACCCACCGCGGCGCCCGCGACACCCGCCCGGCCAAAAAGTCGAGCGTCGCCCCGACCTGCATCGTCACCGGCGCCCCGAGGGCCCGGTAATGCTCGGCCACCCACAGCTCGCCTTTCGGCTGGCCGAACGCGACGAACAACAGGTCCGGCCGGGCGTCGCGGACCGTGCGGATCAACTCGTCCGTCTCGGCGGCGGACAGGTCCCGGAACGGCGGGGCCAGCGTGCCGGCGACCGTCACGCCGGGGAACCGCTCCCGCAGGTTGGCCGCCGCCTGCTCGGCCACGCCGGGGGCCGCCCCCAAGAGAAACACGCGGTGGCCGCGGTCCGCCGCCTGCCGGCACAGGGCCGGCACCAGGTCGCTGCCGGCGACCCGCTCCGGCAGCCGGCCGCGGGCGGCCCACACCAGCGGCATGCCGTCGGCCAGGACCAGGGCCGCCCCGCGGGTGACCGGCCCCAGCCGCGGGTCGTTGGCCGCCAGCATGGCGTAGTGGACGTTGGCCGTGATGACGTACCGCGGCGTACGGTCCGCGACCCAGCGGTCGATCAGGGCGACCGTCTCCGGCAGGGTGAGCGGGGCCAACGGCAGGCCCCACACCTCGACCGGCGGCGGCGGTTCGCTGGCATCGGCGGTCATCGGCGGCTCCGGCACGTGGCGGCGACAATAGAGTATGGTTCGTAGTGGCCCGGGATGCGTCGCCGAAGCGTGACGGCCCCCCGCTTTGCAAGGAGCGTCGTTCCACACGGCGGCACGATGACCCCGCTCGACTCGCAGCTCGACCCGCCGGCCGACGCCATCGCGGTGGCTGACGCCGCCCCGGCGGCCGCGGACGACCAGGCCGGTGGCGTCCGCCGGGTCGCCGCCCGCGGGGCCGCCTGGACCGTCACCGGGTTCGCCGGCCGGCTGGTCCTGCGGTTCGGGTTCAACCTGCTGCTCACCCGCCTGGTGGCCCCGAAGGTGTTCGGGGTGATGGCGCTGATCAACCTCCTGGTCTACTCGCTGCACATGTTCAGCGACCTGGGGGTCAGCCAGTGCGTCGTCCACCACGACCGGGGCGACGACCCGAAGTTCCTCAACACCGCCTGGACGGTGCAGATCGTCCGCGGTTTCATCCTGTGGCTGATGACCGCGGCCGTCGCCGCCCCGGCCGCGTGGTTCTACGGCGAGCCGACCCTGGCGTGGCTGGTCCCGGTCGCCGGGCTGACGGCCTTGTTCGACGGGTTCCAGTCCACCGCCCTGCACACGCTCAACCGCCGCCTGGACCGCAAGCGGCTGATGTTCTGGGACCTGATCCCGTACGCGACCGTGACGGCCGTCGCCGTCGCCGTCATCGCCGGCGTCGCCCACCGCCACCCGGGCGGGCAGGACGACCCCGAGGTGCAGCACGCCCAGGTGGTCACCCTGGTGTGGGCCCAGGTGGCGGTGGTCGTGCTCCAGATGGCGGCGAGCTACCGGCTGATCCGCGGCCGGCGGCACCGGCTCACGCTGGAGCCGGCCGCCGCCCGGGAGCTGCTGCACTTCGGCGGGTGGGTGTTCGTCAGCACCGCGGCCGGGTTCCTGGCCGCCCAGGCCGACCAGCTCGTCATCGGCAAGGTGTCGCTGGACACGCTGGGCGTGTACCGGGTGGCGTCGCAGACGGCGGCGCTGCCGGCCCAGTTCGTCGCCGCGCTGTGCGCCCAGCTGGTGTTCCCGCTCTACAGCCGGCTGTTGCGGGACGGCAACGGGCACGGGGCCGGCATCGGCGGCGTCCACCGCACCGTCGGCGTGGTGGCCGGGTGGCTGGTCACCGGCCTGGTCGTGGCCGGGCCGACGTTCATCGACTGCCTGTACCGCGGCCGGTATCAGGAGGCCGGCGGGTACGTGCAGTTCCTGGCCATGGCCGTGTGGTTCACCATGCTCCAGAGCACCGGCGAGGCGGTGCTGCTGGCCCGCGGCCAGGCCCGGCTGATGGCGTACGGTCAAGTGCTCAAGCTGGCGGCGCTGGTGCCGCTCATGGCCATCGGGTACCAGTGGGGCGGGCTGATCGGGCTGGTGATCGGGTACGCGGCGGCGGAAGCGCTACGGTACGCGGCGATCGCGGCGGCGGTGCGGTCGCTGGGCCAGCGGCTGGTGTGGGGCGACATGGCCCTGACGGTGCTGGTGGCGGCGACGGCCGGCGGGTTCGTGTGGGCCGGGCCGGAGCTGTGGGGCGCCGCGT
>DASXAN010000359.1:0-5208 GCA_036406755.1 Gemmataceae bacterium | reverse complement strand
GTGGCCGTCCGCGGCGTGCCGTCGGCGGTGCTGTCCACGCCGACGAGGGCGGCCGGGGCGGTGAACCCGTTCGGCCCGGTCACGACCACGTCGCCGCCGTCCAGCGAGCCGGCGGCGATCGCGACGTCGTCGGCGTAGGTGACCGTGAACTGGTAGGCTGTGCCATCGGCGGCCAGGACTGGCGGGGTCGGCCCGGCGGCGGCGACCGGCAGGCCGGGGGAGGCGCCTTCGACGGCCCCGACGTCCGGGGCGAAGCCGCTGACCCGCGGACCGCCCCGCTGGTCGGCCGCCAGGCCGGCCGGGTTGGACCCGCCGTCGATCGCCGGGCTGCCGGGCAGGGGCAGGTGCGTCAAGGTCGGCCCGCCGTTGTCGGCCAGTGGGTCGAGCAGTGGGTCGAGCGGGGCGGCGGCCGTGCCGACCCGGTTGCCCGTCGAAGCGGGTGACAGGGTCACCGTGTCGGCCACGCCGATCAGGCTGTGGTCGGCCGTGACCGTGACGGTCCCGGGCGTGGCCCAGATGTCCGGCCGGAGGGCCGGGCCGGCCGTCTGCACGTTGCCGGCCACGATCGTGCTTTGCAGGACGACCGCCCCCTGGGCGGTGGCCGACGCGGCGACGATGCCGCCCCCGCCGTAGAGGCCGAAGGTGCCGAACGAGGTGGCGGTGTTGCCGGTGATCGTGCTGTTCTGGATCAGGACGGTGCCGACCAGGTCGCGGACGGCGACGCCGCCGCCGCTGGTGGCGGCGTTCCCGGAGATGGTGGCGTTGCGGATGACGACCCCGCCGGGGCCGACGGCGCCGGTGACGAGCACCCCGCCGCCGAACTCGAACGCGCCCGAGGTCGAGTTGCCGGAGACGGTGCTGGAGTCGAGCAGCAGACTGCCGCCGCTACTGACTGCGATGCCCCGGCCGTTGCCGGTGAACGTGCTGTTCCGGACGGTCAGTGTGCCGCCGACGGTGGCGAGTGCGCGGCCGGTATTGCGCATGGCCATGTCGGTCAGGGTCACGGATTCGCTCCCGCCGTTGATGCCGACGGACAGCGTCAGCCCGGACATGGTGACCGCGAGCGTGCCCGGGCCGTTCGCGACGAACGCGTCGCCAAAGTCGGTGCGAGTCGGATCACGGACGACGATCACGAGGCCCGACCCCGGGCCGGCAATCGTGAGGCTCTCGGTGATCGTCGGCAGGGCCGTCCGCAAGGAAATGGTGGCCGGCCCGGCGGCGTACAGGGCCGGGTCGAACACGATCGTGTCCGTGGTCGGCGTCAGGGCGTTCGCCTGGGTGATGGCGTCCCGGAGCGAACCGGGGCCTGAGTCGGCCACCGTTGTCACGGTGAACGTTGTGGCCACGGTCACCCGGAAGGTGCCCAGGGTGGCGGCCGGCACGGGGGCACCGGCCGTGTTGAACACCTGGTTGGCCTGGACCACTACCGTGTAAGTGCCGTTGTCCGGCCCGTCCCAAGCGCCGCCGGGCGGGGTCATCGCGTACGTCGCCGTGCGCGGCGAGCCGTTCGTGGGCGCGTCCACGCCCACCAACGTGGCCGGGGCGGAGAACCCGTTCGGCCCGGTCACGACCACGTCCGCGCCGCCCAGGGTGGCGACGCCGATGGCCACGTCGTCGTAGTAGGTAACGGTGAACTGGTAGCTCGTCCCGCCGGGGATGCTGATTACATCGGGCAGCGACCCGCGGGCGGCGAACGGCACCGCCGGGTCGTGCTCCACCGCACCGATGTCGGCCGCGGCCCCGATCACCCGCGGCGTGCCCCGCTCGTCGGTGGCCAGGTTTGCCGGGTTGGTGCCGTGGTCGATCACCGGGCTGCCGGGCAGCGGGGCCAGCGTCAGCCTGGGCCCGCCATACTCGCCGAACGGGGCGAGTCGGGCGTCGAGCGGGGCGGCGGCCGTGCCGGTCAGATTGTTCGCCGAGGCGGCCGAGAGGGTGAACCCGGTATCCGCCACGCCGATCAGGCTGTGGTCGGCCGTCACCGTCACATTGGGACCCGTCGGGGCCGCCATGTCCGCCCGGCCGTTGGCGGCGACGTTGCCGGCCACGACCGTGCTCTGTAGCAGGAGCGTGGCCGCCGCGGTGCCGGTGCCGGAGTTCGACCTCATGGCGATGCCGCCACCGCCCTCGCCCGCGGTCGCGTCGGTCGTCGTCGCGGTGTTGGCGGAGATCGTGCTGTTCTGCACCAGAAGCAGGCCGGTGAAGCCGGCCAGCCGGATGCCGCCGCCGGTGGCCGCGGTGTTGGCCGAGATGGTACTGTCGCGGACCGTCGAGCCGGCGGCGGCGGCCCCCGCGAAGTACACCCCGCCGCCCGCCCCGGCCGTGTTCCCGGAGACGGTGCTGCCCTGGACGGTCAGGCCCCCGCCGGTGACCGCGACGCCGCCGCCGGACCCGGCGCTGTTGCCCGAGATCGTGCTGTCGCGGACGGTCAGCCCGCCGGTCGTGCCCCCCACCACGTACAGGCCGCCGCCGCCCGACGACGCGGCGCCGCCGATCAACGGCACGGCGCGGTTGCCCGAGACGGCGCTGCCGACGACTGTCAGGCTCCCGCGGACGAACGCACCGCCGCCGCGGCCCGGGCCGAAACTGATGTACCCGGTCGCACTGTTGCCCGAAATCATGCTGTTCACGATGCTGACGGTGTTGGCGGAAGTCCCGTAAAGCCCGCCGCCGGCCTGGGCGACGTTGCCCGTGATGGTGCTGTTCGTCAGAGTCAGCGCGGCGGCGGGCCCCAAGTAGACGCCGCCGCCTGCGCCGCCGCCGCCGCCAGTGACAGTGTTCGCGGAGAACGTGCAGCCGTCCGCAAACAGCCGCCCGTTGGCCGCGACGAAGATTCCGGCGCCGAGAGTCGGCGTCTTGTTGCCGGTCACGACCACGTTTGTCAGGGCCACGATCTCGTCCGCGATTTGAATGCCCGCGCCGTACGCCGCGGAGGCAGGGGCCGATGTTGTGCTCCCGCCGCTGACGGCCAGGTTGCTCAGGCTGACGGTCAACGTCCCCGGGCCGTTGATGTCAAAGACGCGGAACGGTGTCGTCGCCGCCGGGCTTCGCCGGACGGTCAGCCGCGGCTGGCCGTTGATCAGGGTCGGGCCGACGATCGAGACGCTGTCGGCGATGGTCGGCAGGGCCGTCAGCAGAGAAACGGTGCCCGGTCCGGCGGCGAACAGGGCCGGGTCGAACACGATCGTGTCGGCCGTCGGCGCTAGTGCGTTCGCCCGGGCGATGGCGTCCCGGAGCGACCCGGGGCCGTCGTCCGCCAAGGTCGTCACCGTGAACGTCGTCGGCAGGACCGCCCGAAACGTGCCCACGGTCGCGGCCGCGGCTGCCGTGCCCGCCGTGTTGAACACCTGGTTGCCCTGAACCGTCACGGCGTAAGTGCCGTTGTCGGCCCCGTCCCAGCTGCCACCCGGCGGGACGACCGAGTAGGTGGCCGTCCGGGGCGAGCCGGTGCCGGTGTTGTCCACGCCGACCAGGGTGGCTGTGGCGCTGAACCCGTTCGGGCCGGTCACCCGCACGTCCCCGCCGCCCAGGGTCGTGACGTCCATGCCCATGTCGTCGTAGTAGGTGACGGCGAACTGGTAGGCGGTCCCGCCCGGGGTGGTGACGACGTCGGCGAAGGCCCCGGCGACCGCGAAGGGGGTGCCGGGGACGTGCTCGACGGCGCCGACGTCCGGGGCGGCCCCGACGGTCCGGGCGGCACCCCGCTGATCGGTCAGGAGGCCGGTCGGGTTGCTGCCGTGGTCGATCGCCGGGCTGCCCGGCAGGACGGCTTCGGTGAAGGTGGCTCCGCCGTAGTCCCCGAGCGGGGCGAGCCGAGGGTCGAGCGGGGCGGCGGCCGTGCCGGTCAGGTTGTTCGCCGACCCGGCCGCCAGGGTGAACCCGGCGTCCGCCACCCCGATCAGGCTGTCGTCGGCCGTGACGGTCGCGGTCGTCGCCGTCGGGGCGGCCAGGTCCGGCCGGCCGTTGGACGCGGCGTTACCGGCCACGATCGTACTCTGCAACTGGATCGTCGCCGTCGCGCCGCTCAGCCCCGAGACGGAGACCATCCCGATGCCGCCGCCGCCCTGGCCGGCGGCCGTGGCGGTGGTCGTGGCCGTGTTGGCGGCAATGGTGCTGTTCTGGACTTGCAGCGTGCCGTTCAGGCCTCCGAGGCCGATGCCTCCGCCGCTGGCCGCGGTGTTGGCCGCGACGGTGCTGTTCCGGACGGTCAGCCCGCCGGCCGCGACGGTGTTCCCGAAGTAGATGCCGCCGCCCCTCCCCGTGGCCGAGTTCCCGAACAGGCTGCTGCCGAGGACCGCCAGGCTGCTGATCCCGGACGGCAGTGCGACCCCGCCGCCGTCCGACGCGGTGCTGTTGCCCGAGACGGTACTGTTCGTGACGCTGACGGCGTTCGAGCCGAGGCCGAACACGCCGCCGCCGCTGTTGCCGGCGGTGTTGCCCGTGACCGAACTGTTCGTCAGGGTCAGGCCGGCGCCCGTGTAGAGGTAGAAGCCGCCGCCCGGGCCGGCGGCATTCGCGGCGACGGTACTGCCGCTGACCGTCAGGCTACCGCCGCCCGTCGCGGACATGCCGCCGCCGAAGCCGGCGAGATTGCCGGCGACGGTGCTATTCGTCAGGGTCACGGCCCCGGTTCCCACGTCGATGCCGCCGCCGGCGTAGGCCGTGTTGTTGACGATGGTGCCGCCCGCAACAGTGAGGCTGCCGGCCCCGGCTTGAACGCCGCCGCCGTACCCCGATGTGCTGTTGCCCGACACCACCGCGTTCGTCAGGGTGATGGCCTCGTCCGCGTTCTGGATGCCGGCCCCAGGTTCCGAGGTCTTCCCGCCACTGACGGTCAGGTTGGCCAGGGCCACGGTCAGCGTGCCGGGGCCGCTGACGTCGAACACCCGGAAAGCCGCCGCGGCCGGGTCCCGCCGGACCGTCAGTTGCGGCTGGCCGTTGACCAGTGCCGGGCCGGTGATCGAGACGCTGTCGGAAATCGTCGGCAGGGCGGTCAGCAGGGAGATCGTCTGGGCGGAGCCGAACGCCGCCGGGTCGAAGCCGATCGCGTCCGCCCCGGGGCTGGCGTTGGCGTCGAGGATCGCTTGACGGAGCGACCCGGGGCCGGCGTCGTTCGGGTTGGTGACGGTGAACGCGGTCGGGACGATGCGGCCCTCCAGCGGCCGGACCAACAACCGAGTGGTGCGGGAGGCCGGGCGGCGGGCGGCGGGG
>DASXAN010000358.1:0-7236 GCA_036406755.1 Gemmataceae bacterium | reverse complement strand
GGGCATAATTGGGCACACAACAGGTGTCAGGTGGTGTCAGCATAGGTCGCGCTCAGGCGGGCGGCGGCCAAGGCCAACCGTCCAACCGCAGGGGCCGGGCGGCGGGTCAGAGGGGCATCGGCGGGCAGGCGTACGGCCCGGGCCGGCGAAGCTGGGAAGTGCGTTCGTCCGAGCAGGGCCGAAACCCGCCCGGCCGGAGCCGACCGCCTCGGCGGCCTGGCTGGGCGGGTGGGAGCGCAACCCCTGGGCCATTGCCTTCTACCGCAAGTTCGGCTTCGCCGGCATCGGCGCGCACGAGTTCCGGCTCGGGGCCGACGTGCAGACGGATCGGCTTGTGGTGCGAGACCTGACACCCTCGCCTGACGGCGAGCCAAGCGCTGCACCCGGCCGGGGCCGCATGTAGGCTTTCTCCAGCCCCAGCTCGCTGGGTGCGGCCCCGGCAGGTAAGCTCGGTCGTTGGCCCGCCGAGGCGCACCCGCGTTGGCCCTCTCCCGCCGACGACGCCAACGGCGGCTAGAATGTGCCTGCCGCTGCCAAATCCAGAGGGACGGTCGGGCTTCCGATCAATGTCTTCGCCCCACGAGGTGTCGCATGTTCCGAATGCTGGTGCCCCTCGTCACCGCGCTGGCGATTGCCGCTCCGACGCGGGCCGGCGAGGACAAGTTCGTTAAGCTCGCGCTCGCCGACGGCCGGGTCCTGTCGGTCGCGGACGACTCGGACGACGCCGGCGCCCAGGTCGTGGCGGTGAAAGACGGCAACAGCAAGGCCCAGCAGTGGCAGGTCATCGCGGACGGCCAGTCCTTGAAGCTCGTCAACCGCAAGAGCGGCAAGGTGCTTGACGTGTTCGAGGACTCGAAGGACGAGGACGTCAAGATCATCATCTGGGACGAGAAGGCCGAGGACAACGACAACCTGCGGTGGCAGTGGGACGGCGCCGGCAAGGCCCGGCGGCTGAAGAGCAAGAGCAGTGGGCTGGTGCTCGACGTCGACGGCCAAGGGGGAGTGATCCAGAAGAAGGCCGACGCCAAGGCGAAGTCGCAGCTCTGGACCGTGAAGGAAGTGAAGTGACGGCCGAACCAGGTGCTACGTCTGACCGCGGCGGCAGTTAGCATGTTCGGGGTTCAACGTCTCACCGGACCCCGCGGCAGGTGAGCTGGTCGTCCGGCGGCGCCAGGGTGCGTGATTGGCGGCCCCCGGGGAGTTCTGTTGGGCTGACGCGATGGCCGCGACATTGCTAAGGGCGACGCGGCTGACTCGGGTCGTCGGGCTGCTCTCGGACGGCGAGCCGTACTTGGTGGAGTACGACGGCCGGGGCCTCGGGCTCGAATCCGTGCGGGTCAACCGGGCGGTCGCCGCGTGGCGGCGGTCCTGGCTGTGGTTCGTGCCCCGGTTCGAGTTCGCCCTCGGGGCGGCGCCGGCCGCCGTCGAGGTGCGGGTCGGGCCGTGGCTGTCTATCCGAGGATTCCGCCTGTCCGTGCGGGGCGAGCCGGTCTACAGCGAGGGCACGCTGGCAGGCGCCGAACCAGCTGCTACACCTGACACCGGCCGCGGGTAGGGTCGCCCAGGGTTCCAGCGCGGGTGAGCGGCCGGCGCAGGTGAGCAGGATCGTTCGGCGGCGGAGGGTGTGTGATGGCTATGCAGTGGTTCGTAGGGGCGCTAGCCGCTCTACTCGTCGGCTTCGTGGTGGCCTGTGCCGCGCTCGTCCTGGCTGCCGCGCGGTGCCTGGCGTCGCGACCTCGACCTCGGGGGAGTGCGCCGGCTGTATCCCCGCAGCGTGCTTCGGCTCCGTGGATCGTCCGCGGTCATCGTCGGCGGCCTGATCGCGACCGGGGTCGGAACCTACGCAGCTTTGACCTTCCTCGGGCTCCTCGGCCTGATCCAGAACTGCCTGTAGTGGCGCGGGACGACCATGCCGACCCGCAGTGTGGACCAAAGGCATCCGCGGCGGTGCGACCTGTAGCTGGGGTGGGAACCGGCCGCTGAGCTTGGCGTTCGACCTCGGTGACACCGACGCCAGCCAACGCCGGACGGAGAACGCCGATGAACCGAGACCTGATCGAGCAGTACGTGGCCGGCGCCGCCAAGCTCCGGCGGGCGGTCGCCGGGCTGACCCCGGAGGACCTCCGCGCCCGGCCCGGCCCGGGCGCGTGGTCCATCCTGGAGGTGGTGGTCCACCTGGCGGACAGCGACGCCATCAGCATCGACCGCATGAAGCGCATCCTCACCGAGGACGACCCGCTGCTGCTCTACGCCGACGAGTCCGCCTACGTCGAGCGGCTGCACACGCACGACCAGGACCTGGAAGACGCCCTCCGGCTGTTCGAGGTCGGCCGCCGGCAGTGGGCCCGGGTGCTCCGGCGGCTGCCGGACGAAGCGTTTCTCCGCGGAGGGACGCACAACCGGCGCGGCAGAGTGACGCTCGGCGAGCTGGTCGCCTCCTACGTCGAGCACGTCGATGCCCACCTGGAGTTCGTCGCCGGCAAACGCGCCAGGCTCGGTAATCCACTGGCGAGACCCGACCACACCGGATAGCAGGAGCTAGGAAGGTCCCTCTTACCGGCCGGAGAAAGGGGACGTTCAAGACGTTCGGGCCGAGCCAGCCGTTGCAGCGGACGGGGCCGGCATCACGGCTTTTCGAGGCATGCTATCGTCGCAGCCGGCCCCGCTGCTGAACGTTAGCGTTCGGCCCCGGAGGGCGCGTCGAATGAGTACGAGCATGTTGGACGGCGCCAGGAACGCACTCCTTGGTTACTTGTACCAACTCCTGGGCACCGCTGCCGTCACTGTCCGGGAGGTGGAGTCAACGTCCGACGCCTGGGCTCATTTGATCGCGCGTGTCGGACAGGGTGAAGTTGTTACCGAAGAGTTCGGCCAGGATGCCGTGGTACACCCGGCCGCAAGCCCTCGCCACGGAGTGACGGCGATTCAGTTCAAGCACTCCGCCACCGCCGGGCGCCTGATCGACCGGGATGAACTCATTGACATCCTGGTCGCGTTTGACCAGTCGCGCCAGGCTGCCGCATTAGACGGCGTCGCCATCGAGCACTATGCCCTCGTCACCAACAGGCAACTTGATTCGAAGGCGGAGGACATCGTTGATCAGCGAGGAAACCAGACCCCTCATCGATCCTTGACACTCATCACGTCGAGAGGCGGCGAGCCCGTTGCGGCGAACGTAAGGCGGCTCACACCATATCAGGGCGACCCAGCCCGAGCCGCAGCCGCATGGCATGCGATTATTCAATCCCTCGACGTTTTCCCCGGCGCGGCATTTGATGTCGATCTGGCCCGGCTGCGTGCTTTCGCCGCCGGGTATGGCGTACTTGATCGGGAGTGGAATGGGTGCCTCGATTCAGTGGTCGGCGCGTTCGTCCGGGAAACCGGCCAGGGCCGAGCCGTCACAGTCACTCGCGAGTGGCTCAAAGAGCATATGGTGGGTGACCGGCGTGCGGCGAACCTCCGTTTCGGTAGTCGTGATACACCACATATTTCAATTCTTTGCCGTGACCGGCTCGTCGGTCAGACTGAGTCTCAGCACCCCATTCGGCCGGAGTATTACCTCGAACGAGACGTCCAACAGGCACTCCAAGCTCAGCTAGAGCAGTTTCCGGTGGTGTTCGTGGCCGGAGGCGGCGGCCGCGGCAAGAGTCTGGCGGTCGCCAACTACTTGCGCTCCATCGCCGATCGGCAACTTGTCTGGAGTGAGGGGGCCACCACGGCAAGCGAAGAGGGGATCGTCGGGTCGATGAACGCGATCCGCCTCCCCAATCATCCCGGCGGGGGGACCGATCACCGCCTCGCCGACATACGCGCTCGCCTCGACGTTGCCAACGATCGTGCGCGGCTGTTGTGGACGATTGACGTTGATGGTCTGGACGAGGCGCCGGAGCAGGTTTCGCGACTCCGCGAATTGATCAACCATTGCTGGGCACGGGGCAGCCGCAATGCCTCGCCGGCCTCAGTCGTGGTGACTTGTCGCTCGGACACTGGCAGTCGCACCAAAGAGGATCTGATTTCTCGGTGGCTCGATACGCCCGAGCCTGACCTGGTTGACGGCGTAGGTTTCGTTGAATTCGATGACTTTGTCGCCCACGAACTGGTGGATGCCGCGCGCCTACTCAACGGGGCGCCGGAACAGCGGATCATTCGAGCCGCGTCTCCAATCGCTGCGGGCGCGCCAGACCAATATCCACCGGTATCGGAAGACATCCTCCGGTCACTCCGACACCCCGTGGTCTGGGGCAGGTACGCGTCGTTGCCAGAATCCGACCGTACGGGGGTTTTGGACCGCGAGGCTGTGTGTCTCAAACGCCTAGCTGAACAACTGCACGGCCGGTTCCTGAGGAGGTGTCTGGCCAGGAAGCGGTGGAGGGACGACCTCATGCTGGAACGGGCTCTGCCCGCGATTGCCCAGGCGTCCTCCGACCGACGCGCGTACGTCCCGGAAGCCTGGGATGGGGCATGCGAGATGTATCTCGACCGGACTGAGGCAAGAAACCTGTACACCGAGAGCCTGAGTTACGGCATCGTAGAGCGCGACGCAGGACGGAGTTGGCGGTGGGGCCATCCATTTCTTGTGGCTTATCTTGCCACCTTGGCCGGAGGGGACGCTCATGAGTGATGACCCCCGCTTGGCAGACGCCCAGCGCCGACTCCTCCGGCCTGCGTCAATCGACGATGTCCGCGGAACCTTACCCGTTCTCGCTGACCTGACGGCTTCGCCGGAGCTGATGAAATCGGCCGAGGAAGGGCTGCGCCGGGCCTTCGAGATCTTGCGGGAGTTGACTACGCCAGATCCGGATCAGGCGGTCAAGGTCTTGATCGCAGATCTGCTACCATTGTGCCTTGTGCCGGACCGCGCGGACGACCGCGGGTTCGGCCACAGGCTCAGTTACGTCTTCGGGCCGTGGCTTGCCGATTTACCTGAGGAACACCGGCATCAAGTTCGTGCGGCCGTACTTCCACAGGCCCTCGCGGCACTAGGCGGAGACAGCGTTCGAAATGCAATCCGTCTCATCTCGTCCATCGGCTATTGGGACAATGAGATCCTGGCCGCACTGGATGGCATCGTCCGTGTCAAGGAGGATGAGACGGGCGACCATGCGCTGTCGGCGTTGGTAGCACTCCGACCGGGGCTTGATCCTCACCTCCGAGAGCGCTATCTGAAGAAGCTACACAACCGGATTCCCGCCGGCCCAAACCTCCATCAGATCATCTGCGGCCGAGACATCGGCACCCCGGCGACGGCGGACCTGGTCTGGACGCACTGGCTTGCCCCCCAAGGCCCACACGGGTCGGAACGAAACCTACTGGCACACTTGGCCCTGTCCGTCCTAGCGGAAATCGCCGCCCGCGAGCGTGACCCCGCCTTCACAAGTCGAGTTTGGAACTGGTTGGTCGAGTTATCGCGCCGGTCGGACATAGACACGGAGTCCGTCTTTTCGCCGAACAGCAGCCTCGTCAATCTCCTCGACGTCGCGGCGGCTGTGCCAGAATTGGTCCGACTTGCAACACGGTCCGAGGGAAACCGTCGCTACATCTACTATCTTCGGGCCCTTGAATGCGCACGCCCTGCTCACATGGCAGGTTGGGATGGTGTCACAGACCCGCAACTGAAGGTGGTCCGCCACGATGCTGTCACGCCGACCGGGATCGATGGTCGGTTCGCGACGGCTGGGTTGTACCGGAAGGAAGCGGCCTGGGACATACTGTTGTGTCGGGGCGAGCCGTTGGCCCTCCCCTCCTTTGGTGCGGCAGTGGCGGAAGAGCATGGATACGTCGCACACCGGCTTCTAGGGTTGGCGGCTTGCTTAGGTCTCGCGCCACTGCCCCGAGTTGTGTGGGACCTTCTTGCGGCATCCGCGCCAGGAATGGCGCGGGACGACCACGAAGGGCTCGCCGCCCAGATCGGGGCAATAAATGCCGCGCACGGATCGGCTACAGAAGAGGCCTTCGATGCCCTGCTAGGCTACCGACAAATCGGCGATGGCGTGCTCCTGAGCCTGGTGGACGCTCTTGGCGAAACTGCTCGAATCATCTTGGCGAGCGGTAACCGATCTCCCGCTGAACGACTGCTTATGGCCGCGGAGATGTCCCCTCGGGACGATAGCAGGGCGGCGGCGGCTGGGGCAGTCGCCGCCCTAGTCGAGGCTGGGAATCTGTCGGCCTCGGAGGTGATGCGCGCTGCCGAGTTGCTGCGGCGTCCGGCCACTGACCTATTCTCGAAGCGCGAGCTGCTGTTCGCATTCGCGAACAGCCCGGCCGCTAGTGTCCCGGCAGCGGCCGTCGAGTATGCCAGTGGTGTCTTGGTGGCGCAGGCCGAATCGAAACCCGACCTTGAGGCCGCGGCGGTCACCCTTGTCGCCCGATTGCCCGAGAGCCGCTCAGACGCCGCGTTCCTGGCACGCCACCTCGGGCTGACCGAACTGGATGGCGTACCCGTTGCGACCAGCCCCAGGTTCGCGAGCGCCGTACCCCACGTTGTGGGCCGGTGGTTCTACTCCGAACCGGAACGGTTCGGGCCGGCTGTCGCCTCTCTCTTAGGGAAGGGCGACGCGATGGCCGTCGCCCAAGTACTCCCTTGGGTCCGGAGAGTCGGGGCGAGTAGTCCCACGGTAGTTGTGGATGGACTCGTTACACGGTTGCGCGATGCCGATGGCGGGCAGGTCGCCGAACCCACTGTGCTTCAGACGCTCGCCGCCGTAGCTCCGAATCGTCTGCTCACGGACGGATGCCGTAACATGGCTTCCTGGCTACCTCAGGCGAGGGCCGACTTGGCAGACACGCTAGGCCGGCTTGGGCCGTTACACGAAGGGCAGGCAAGCGCCCGTTTCGATCTGCTGACCGAGCTCGCTGGTGACGGGATCTACGCCGTTCGGAGAGCGGCATACCGTGCGGCCGCCACAAGTGATGTCGAGAGGCTCATCAGCCTTGCTATTGGTTGGGCGGGATGGCGCCAGCCGGGCCGGCAAGGGCCCAGGCGTTACGCCGCGGAATGCGCGGGGTGGTTGTCCTCGCCCATCGAGGCAGAACACTTCGCTCAGCTAGCCTCGGATCAGGAGCCAGCCGTACGCGAGGCGTACGAGCGGTCGCACCGGGAGCGAGCGGACCGGATGGCCGCGGCTGACTATGAGGACCGTGTGCTAAGTGTGCGCGATTCACAGGACGTCATCCGAAACTGGCGCCACGGTGTTGCGCTTTCTCGGGTGGGAGACGATTCGACGCTCCGTCGTCTGG
>DASXAN010000357.1:0-4579 GCA_036406755.1 Gemmataceae bacterium | reverse complement strand
GTCCAGGTCCACGCCCAGCCCCGGCCGGTCGTTCACCGTGAACATGCCGTCCTTGATCTCCGGGCAGCCGGGGAACACGTCCCGCTCCGCCTGCGTGAACTCCCGGCCCTCCTGTACGCCGAAGTTCGGCACCGCCAGGTCCAGGTGCACGTTGGCCGCGTGCCCGACCGGGGACAGGTCGCCCGGCCCGTGCCAGGCCGTCCGCACGGCGAAGAACTCGCATATCGCGGCGACCTTGCGGGCCGGGGTCAGCCCGCCGATCTGCGACAGGTGGATGCGGATGAAGTCGATCAGCCGGCCGGTCACCAGCGGCAACCATTCGTTCGGGTTGTTGAACAGCTCGCCCATCGCCAGCGGCGTGGTCGTCAGCTTGCGGAGCTTCTCGAAGTAGCCGACGTCCTCCGGGCTGAACGGGTCTTCGAGGAAGAACAGCTTGTACGGCTCCAGGTCGCGGGCCAGCTGCATCGCCAGGATCGGCGGCAGCCGCTCGTGCGAGTCGTGCAGCAGATCGACCTCATCGCCGACCTCCTTGCGGAGGTGCTCGAACAACCTCGGGACGGTGACGGCGTACTTCTTCGGCTCCCAGACGCCGGTCGCCGTGTTCGGCCGGGCGGTCGGGTCCCGCGGGGCGGCGGCCCGGGCGCCGTAGGTAGTCAGGCCGGGAATGGCGACCTGGGCGCGGACGTGGCGATACCCCTGGGCCATCGCCTTGCGGACGTTCTCGGTCACCTCCTGGAACGAGTTGCCGCTCGCATGCTTGTAGGCCGGGGCCGCCCGCCGGCACTTGCCGCCGAAGAGCTGGTACACCGGCACGCCGGCACGCTTGCCGAGGATGTCCCACAAGGCCATGTCCACGCCGCTGAGGGCGTTGCCCAGGACCGGGCCGTTCCGCCAGTAGGAGCTGACGAAGCACGACTGCCAGACGTCCTCGATCTTCGCCGGGTCCTTGCCGACGAGGAACGGGCGGAGGTACTGGTCCACGGCCGTCTGGACGACGCGGGCGCGCTGGGTGAACGTGGCGCAGCCGAGGCCATACAGCCCCGGCTCGCTGGTCGTGACCTTGACGACGACCAGCCGGATGCCGGCCGGGGCGGTGAGGATGGTGCGGACGTCGGTGATCTTCAGTGGCGGCAGGCCGCGGGCGGGGGCGTCGGCCGCGGCGGCGACCGGGACGGCGGCGGCGCCGGCGAGGCCGGCCCACTTCAGCCAGTCGCGGCGGTGCATGGCGGCTCCTCCGGGGTGGGGTGGGCCACCTGAATGTCCGGGACGCAGCGGCCGGCGTCAAGCGGGAAGTGTGGGCGATCGCACGCCGGGCCGGCCGGGGTGGTCACTCGGGGCGGAGCGCCACGCGAAACCCGAGGATGATGAAGTGGGCGGTCGGCTGCCGGTCGAGGCGAAACGCGGACCGGCAGCACCACGCCGGGAAGTCCCAGGAGCCGCCCCGCAGCACGCGGGACCGCCGGTCCCCGTCCGAGCACACCGGGTCGACGGCGGGCGACCGGCGGTAGTAGTCCGGGTCGTACCAGTCCCGGCACCACTGCCAGACGTTGCCGTGCATGTCGCACAGCCCCCACGGGTGGGGCGCCTCGGCCGCGTACGCGCCGACCGGCGTCGGCCGGTTGAGGAATGGCCCGGGGACGGCCGTCCCGAACGGGTAGCGGCCGTCGCAGTTGGCCCGCGTGCCGTCCAGGCTGTCGCCGAAGTAGAACACGGTGGTCGTGCCGGCCCGGCAGGCGTACTCCCACTCGGCCTCCGTCGGCAGGTCGACCCGGCGGCCCGACCGCCGGGACAGACGGTCGCAGAACCCCACCGCGTCCTCCCAGGACACGGAGTCGACCGGGAACTGGCCGGTGTCCCTGCCGACGACCGTGTCCTTGCCGCGGCCGGTCGGGCTGAAGTAGCTCGGGTTGGTGCCGGTGACGGCCAGGTACTGGTCCTGCGTCACCGGGTACTTGCCGAGGTAGAAGTCCCGGCTGATGCGGACGGGGTGCTGGCCTTCGTCGGTGAGCGGCTTCCGCGCCGCCCGCTCGAAGGCGTCGCGCTCCGCCGGGGGCGAGCCCATGGTGAACGACCCGGCGGGGATGTGGACAAACTCCAGGGTCACGCCCCCGCCGAGGTCGAGGGCCACGGGGATGCCGGCGTGCCGTGGGGGGGCGGGGTCGGCCGGCGGGGCCGCCGGGCCGTGCGGGTTGGGGCGGGCGGCCGGCCCCAGGCCGGCCGCGGCCACCAGCCCCGCGCCGGCCAGGACCAGCAGGCCGAGCACGGCCCGCCGGCGGTCCCGCCGGGTCGGGGCCGGCGGCGGTCCGCCGGCCCGGGCGGCCAGCCCGTCCAGCTCGGCGGCCACGGCGGCCGCCGACTGCGGCCGGTCGTCCGCCGCCTTGGCCAGCAGCCGCATCACCAGCCCGGACAGGTCCGCCGGGACGGCCGGGTCCACGGCCCGGGGCGGGGGCGGGTCGTCCAGGGCCAGGCTGGACAGGTGCGACAGCAGGTCCGACCCCTGGAACGGGTACCGCCCGGTCGTCAGCAGGTACAGGACGACGCCGAGGCTGAACAGGTCAGCCCGGTGGTCGACGGCTTGACCGCGGGCCTGCTCCGGGGCCATGAACCGCCACGTCCCCAGCACCTGGCCGGAGTGCGTGATCGAGTCGTCGCCGCAGACCGGGCGGGCCAGGCCGAGGTCCAGCACCTTGACCCGGCCGGTCGGCGCCTCCAGCCACAGGTTGGCCGGCTTGACGTCCCGGTGGACCAGCCCGGCCGCGTGGGCCGCCGCCAGCCCCCGGGCCACGTCCCGGGCGATCCGGACCGCTTCCCGGAGCGGCGGCCGCCCCCGCCTCAGCCGGTCGGTCAGCGTTTCGCCCCGCAGCAGCGGCATGACCTGGAACGGGACGCCGCCCGCTTCGCCGACGTGGTGGATGGCGACGACGTGGTCGTCGTGCAGGGCGGCGGCCGCCCGGGCCTCCCGCAGGAACCGGGCCTTGGCCTCCGGCCGGGCGGCGACCTCCGGCCGCATCACCTTGACGGCCACCCGCCGCAGCAGCGCCGGGTCCTCGGCCTCGTACACGACCCCCATGCCGCCGGCGCCGAGCGCCCGGAGGATGCGGTACTCGCCCAGCCGGCCGATCTCGTCGGGGGCTTGCGGCGGAGCCAGGACGTCGCCGGCCGTCGCGCCGGTCGGTGGCAGGAACGGGGTCGCCGGGCCGGTGGTTCCGGCCGGCCCGGGCGCCGGCGTGGCCGGCACCTCCGGCGGGGCGCCGGTCGGGGGCTGGGGCGGGTGCGGCATGGGGCCTCCGCTGGCTGACGCGCCGGCCATTATCGCCCGGCCGCGGCCCGAATGCCAGCGGCAGCGGCCGGCGGCCGGGGACAAAACGGCCCGAGCCCGGTCGTCGGCGAAGGGATTCCCCCGCCGGCGCTCGGGCTCGGATTGACACCCTCGATGAATTCACCCCGCCCGCAGCACCAGCGGCGGCAGGGCCGGCCGGTCCAGCGTCGCGTCCTGCGGGTGCCACAACTCCTGCCGCTGCCGGGCTCGCTCTTCCAGGATGGCGATCTTCTCCGGCGAGCCGGGCAGCGCCTCCGTCGGGGCCGCCGCGGCCGCGGCATTGCCGCAGAAGTTGCCCACCCCGCGGCGGGCGAACTTGCTCGTGGACGGGTACAGGTCCCGCACCCCCGGCGTGTAGTAGCACGACCAGCACAGCCCCCGCGGCCGGTTCACCGGCGCCTTCTCGCAATGTCGGCACTTCATCGCTCGTCACCCCCTCGTAAGCCACCGGTCGCTCACGCTCCCGGCTCGCCACCTCACGCCGCCGCCGCCTCGTCGTTCCGCATCACCTCCGGAGCCCCCGGCACGATCCGCTCGGACAAGGCCCGGTTCACCTCGGCCAACAGCTGCTTCCGCATCTCGTCCCGGGGCGTGTCGTCGAACCAGTTCAGGAAGTACCGCACCGCGGCCGGCTCCCCGAGCCGCTGGTCCGCCTCGAAGCACACCCGGGCGAACGTCTCCTCCACCTCGCCGACCGTCTCCAAGCCGTCCCCCTGCCAGGCGCAGTACCCGACCACGCACGCCCCCTCGACCGGCCAGTCGAGCACGCACTGCATCGGCGGCGGGGTGGTCGTCGCCCCCTGCGTCAGCCGGCGGTCGTCCCGGAGCAACGCCTGCTTGAGCGCCTGCAACCCCTTCGTGGACAGCAGCGGCACCAGCCCCTCCCGCCACACCTTCCGCCAGGCTTCCATCGCGCCCTCCTGCGACCCCGCGGGTCGTCGTCATTCGCCGTCCGCCGGCCCGGTGGCCGGCCAAAACACTCCTGTTCGGTCACTCGTCTCTTGTACTATACTTATGTTCATTATTCTGTCAATGGTTTCTGGACGAATTTTCTGGAAAAAGGACAAATATTTTTCCCATCAGCCGGCTTAAAACATGATTTTTGCGACTGATACGTGAGATAAAGCGCTATAAAGTATACATTATTAGACAATGGTCGGCAGATGTGTTCTTGGGCCGCTTGCGGCTATGCGAACAACAGCCCGCATAGCCGCAAGCGGCTAGAAAATGCCACCGGGCCGCGGCTCATCGCCGCGGCCC
>DASXAN010000356.1:0-3526 GCA_036406755.1 Gemmataceae bacterium | reverse complement strand
GCCGCCTGCTCCAGTAACCCGTCGCGGCGGCGGATCAGATCGGCTTCCATGTCCTGCCGCCCGCCGCCGCCGGCGTGCTTGACCTCCTCGATCCGCATCCGCAGCTCCAACATCTCCTCCAGGAATGCCGCCGGCATCTGCTTCACGTCCGCCGCCGACGGGCCGCCCTCGATCGTCAACAGGTATTCGGTCCGCCGGAACGGGTCCCGCAGCGTCGCGTACGCCTCGTTCAGGGCGGCCGACTCCCGCAGGCTGCCCGGGTCGTTGCCGGTGAAGTCCGGGTGGACCTCGCGGCTCCGGGCGAGGTAGTTCCGCTCCAGCTCGGCGGCGTCCAAACGAAAGCGCCTCGGCAAGCCGAGGCGCTCGAAGTGCGTCGTGTCAGCCATCGCCGGACTCGGGGCGCTCACGCGACCCCGCTCGCCTACATCGAGAACGAGCTGCCGCACCCGCAGGTGCTCTTGGCCTGCGGGTTGGACACGCTGAACCCGCGGCGGTTCAGGTCGTTGTGGTAGTCCACCGTTACGCCGTTCAGGTACAAGAGGCTCCGCTTGTCCACGACCACGTCCACGCCGTGCACATGGAACACCTCGTCCAACTTCGGGTTCACCTGCGTGTCCAGGTCCAGCTTGTGCTGGAACCCGGAACACCCGCCGCCGACGACCCGCATCCGCAGGTACATCTTCTCGCTGGTCCCGGCCGCCTGCTGCTCGGCGATGATCCGCCGGACCTCGTCCGCCGCCTTCTCCGTGACCGTGACCCCGGTCGGGGCCTTTGCCGCTTCGTCGGTCTTCAGGCCGACCGTTTCCTGCTCGCTCACCGTCGCCATCGTTATCTCCTGGGTCAGAGAGTTCATGTTTGGTATTTAGCCCCCGGTCATTGACCGGGGGCTAAATGACTACCCGGCCGCGCCGACCGGTTCGTTCTTCTCCTGCTTCTCCTGGAAGTTCTTGATCGCCGCCTTGATCGCGTCCTCGGCCAGCACCGAGCAGTGGACCTTCACCGGCGGCAGCGACAGCTCCTCGACGATCGCCGTGTTCTTGATCGCCATCGCCTCGTCCACCGTCTTGCCCTTGAGCCACTCGGTCGCCAGGCTGCTGGACGCGATCGCGGAGCCGCACCCGAACGTCTTGAACCGGGCGTCCTCGATCAGCCCGGTCGCCGGATTCACCTTGATTTGTAGCTTCAGCACGTCGCCGCACTCCGGCGCGCCGACCAGGCCGGTGCCGACCGACCGGTCCGCCTGGTCGAAGCTGCCGACGTTGCGCGGGTTGTTGTAATGGTCCAGGACCTTGTTGCTGTACGCCATCGCGAAACTCCGTGATCAATTAGTGCGCCGCCCACTCGATCTTCGAGATGTCGATCCCCTGCTGCGCCATTTCGTAGAGCGGGCTCATCTCCCGCAGGTGCTTGACCGCCCGGACCACCGCGTCGATCGTGAAATCGACTTCCTCCTCGGTCGTGAACCGGCCCAGGCCGAACCGGATCGAGCTGTGGGCCAGCTCGTCGCCGACGCCCAGGGCCTTGAGCACGTAACTCGGCTCCAGGCTGGCCGACGTGCACGCCGACCCGCTGGACACGGCGATGTCCTTGATCCCCATCATCAGTCCCTCGCCCTCGACGTAGGCGAAGCTGAGGTTCAGGTTACCCGGCAGCCGCTCCGTCGGGTGGCCGTTCAGGTACACGTCCCGCAACTGCGACGTGATCCCCTTCTGCAGCTTCTCCCGCAGCCGCAGCAGGTACTCGCTTTCCGTCGGCATCTCGAGCCGGGCCAGTTCGCACGCCACGCCGAGGCCGACGATCTGCTGCACGGCCAGCGTCCCGGACCGGAACCCCCGCTCGTGCCCGCCGCCGTCGATCTGCGCTTCCAGCCGCACCCGCGGCTTCTTCCGCACGTACAGCGCGCCGATCCCCTTCGGGGCGTAAATCTTGTGCCCGCTCAGGCTCAACAGGTCGATCCCCATCTCCTCGACGTTCACCGGGACCTTGCCGACCGCCTGCACGGCGTCGGAGTGGAAGATGACGCCCTTCTCCTTGCACACCCGGCCGATGTCCTTGATCGGCTGGACCGTGCCGATCTCGTTGTTGGCCGCCATGATCGACACGAGGATCGTCTTGTCGGTGATCGCCTGCCGCACCTGGTCGGCGTGCACCTGCCCGTACCGGTCCACCGGCAGGTACGTGACCTGGAACCCTTCCCGCTCCAGCCGCTTGCACGGGTCGATGACCGCCTTGTGTTCCGTCAGTTGGGTAATGATGTGATTACCCTTCTTGCGGTACATTGCGGCCACGCCCTTGATGGCGAGGTTGTTCGATTCCGTCGCCCCGGACGTGAAGATGACCTCGCTGGCGTTCTCGTCCTCGCCCTTCCGCTCGACGCGGGCGCCGATCAGCCGGGCGATCTGGGCCCGGGCCCTGTTGACCGCCCGCTCGGCCTCCCAGCCGAACGGGTGGCTGCGGCTGGCGGCGTTACCGTACGTCTCGGTGAAGTACGGCAACATCGCCTCGACCACCCGCGGGTCGGTGCGGGTGGTGGCGTTGTTGTCCAGGTAGATCGGCAGCTTCAGGCTCATGGTGTCCGTGGTCCGTAGTCCGTTGTTAGATGCCGAGCGTAAGCAGTTCGTTTCCGGCCGGGTGCCGCGGGCGGAACAGGTCGCCGAGCGTCACCCCGCGGAGCACGTCCCGCAGCCGCTGGTGGACCTCCGCGATCGGCCCCTTGACCGGGCAGTCGGCGAACAGGGCGCAGCCGTCGCCGGCCGGCGGCTCGTTGCACGCGGCCAGGCTGACCGGGTGGTCCTCCAGGGCGTCGAGCACGTCCACCAGGCTGACCTCGCCGGCCGGCCGCAGCAGAGCGTACCCGCCCTTGACGCCGCGGTGGCTGGCCACGAATCCCTTCTGGCACAGCTCCTTGAGGATGTTGGCGACGAACGCCCGGCTGAGCCGGAAGCGGTCGGCGATCTCGCGGGCGCAGCCGCCATCCGCATGGTGGTGCAGATACGACAGCACCAGGATGGCGTAATCGACTTTGCGGGTCAGCAACGGCATCGTTCGCCCGGCCTTTCGCGGTGGCCGAAAACAGAACCGTTTCGCTCCTATATTGTAAACGAGGAACGGCACTTGGCCAGTGCCATTTCACGTAAATCCTTGCGGATGGACGGCGTCGGACCGCTTCGAACGGAATTCGTCCTATCCGCCAAATCGATAATGATTTGCGGACGAGACTGCGACCGCTGGTTTCTGCCGCTCCCCGCGCCCGCTTCTTCCCTGGGCGCGCAGCCCGCACAGATCCCTTGCCCGCACCGGTGTTGTTGCTCGCACTGCCTCCGCCGGCCTCGCGGCAGTTCTGCGGACTTTCCCTTGCCGCCGTTCCCGATAGAACGCTTGCAACTCTCTCCCCGACCCATCCCACACCGCCCGCGGGACCCGACGCATGGCCACCACCCTGCCACCGGAAACGGCCGCCCCCGAAGCCGGCCACAAGCCGTACGTCCCGGACCAGGCCCACATCCCCGAATTCACCTGGCCGGCG
>DASXAN010000355.1:0-3370 GCA_036406755.1 Gemmataceae bacterium | reverse complement strand
GTGCGATCGCTGCGGCCGCAGCGGAGCACGCTCGAAGAGGTGTTCCTGAAGGCCGTCGGGGAAAAGGCTTGATCCGATGCCGATCTTCGACCAGGGATACCAGCACTGGAATGGCCCGCTGTCCGGCCACGCCTGGCGATGGCTGGCCGTCGCCCGCCACGGCGTTCGGGCCACCTTCAAGAACCGCTTCGTCCGCTGGTTCCTCTTCGCCGCCTGGGTGCCGGCCCTGGCCCTCGTCGCGGCCCTGGCCGTGTGGGGGCTGCTGGAGCAGCAGTCCGAGTCCGTGCTGGCGTTCCTCAAGCCGTTGCTGCCGGCCGAGATGGTCGGCCAGCCGCGGGACTTCCGCGCCGCCGTCTGGACCATCGCCTACTCGTTCTTCTTCAAGGCCGAACTGGCCGGGGCGCTGTTCCTGGTCCTGGTCGTCGGCCCGACCCTGGTCAGCCGCGACCTGCGGTTCAACGCCCTGCCCTTGTACTTCTCCCGGCCGCTGCGGCGGGTCGATTACTTCCTCGGCAAGCTCGGCGTCATCGGCTTCTTCCTGGCGGCCACCCAGGTCGTGCCGGCGGCCGTGGCGTACCTGCTCGGCGTCGCCTTCAGTCTGGACGCCGGCGTCGTCCGCGACACCTGGCGGCTACTCTGGGCCGGCCCGTTGTACGGGCTGGTCATCACCCTGTCGGCCGGCACGCTCATGCTCGCCCTGTCGTCGCTGTCCCGGCGGTCGATCTACGTCGCCATCGCCTGGGCCGGGTTCGTCTTCCTCACCCTGATGCTCAGCGGCCTGCTCATCGGCATCCACGTCAACGCCGAGCAGCGGCACGTCGTCGATGAGGGGATCCGGCAGTGGGTGCACGACCACCCGCCGCCGCCGGGCGTCGAGATGTACGGGCCGTACCCGCGGCGGTTCGGGCCGCCGGCGCCGCCGGGTCAGAAGCCCCGGGCGCCGGACGCCGGCGAGCGGTGGACGCGGGAATGGTCCACGGCCTACAGCCAGCTCTGGCGGCAGGCCCAGGCCAACCGGATGGAAGACAACCGCACCGACTGGCGGCCGGTCGTCTCCTACGCCACCAACCTGGACCGCCTCGGCGACTGGCTGCTCGACACCGACGCGGCGTGGGTCTTCATCGGCAAGGCGATCGAGCGGCCGCGAGCCGCCTTCGGACCGATGGCGAACCTACAGGCGGGCGGCCGGCTGCCGCGGGAGCTGACCGGCCCGGCCAACGACCGCCTCCTGGCCGACCGCCTGGTCTGGCAGTTCCCGTGGGCCTGGTCGGCCGCCGTGCTGGGCGGGTTGTGGGTACTGTCGGTGGTGGTCCTGTCGTCCCGCGTGAAGTCCCTGGACCGGCTGAAATGACCCCGATCGTCGAGTTCGACGCCGCGTCGAAGTGGTACGGCAACGTCATCGGCCTGAACAAGCTGACGCTCCGCCTGCCGGCGGGCGTGACCGGCCTGCTCGGCCCGAACGGGGCCGGCAAATCGACGCTGCTGCAACTGGCCACCGGCCAGCTCCGGCCGAGCCAGGGGGCGGTCCGCGTCCTCGGCCAGACGGTCTGGGACAACCCGGCCCTGAACCGCCACATCGGCTTGTGCCCCGAGCAGGACGCCTTCTACGAGTGGATGACCGGTCGCGATTTCGTGCGGACGTGTGCGCGGCTGTCCGGGCTGAATCGACAAGCGGCCCGGGAGGCGGCGGACCGGGCGCTGGCCCGCGTCGGCATGACCGAGCACATGAACCGGGCGATCCGCGGCTACTCGAAGGGGATGCGGCAGCGGACCAAGCTGGCCCAGGCGCTGGTCCACGAGCCGCGGGTGCTGTTCCTCGACGAGCCGCTCACCGGCACCGACCCCGTCGCCCGCCGGGACATGATCGACGTGATCCGCGGCCTGGCCGCCGCCGGGTGCAGCGTGCTCGTCTCCAGCCACGTGCTGCACGAGGTCCAGGCGCTGACGCCGAACGTCGTGCTCTTGCATCGCGGCCGGCTCGTGGCCGAGGGCCACGTCCGCGACATCCGCGACCTGATCGACAAGCACCCGCACCGCATTGTCCTGGTCGGCGACCGGCCGCGGGCCCTGGCCGCCCGCCTGGCCGAGTTCGAAGACGTCGTCGGCATCGAGTTCTTGGACCGCGAGTCCGGGCTGCGGGTCGAAACCCGCCGGCCCGACGCCTTCTACGCCCGCCTGCCGGCCCTGGCCCTCGAAGACGGGATGGCCCTCCGCGAGGTGTTCTCGGAGGACGACAATCTGGAAGCCGTGTTCAAGTACCTGGTGAGCTGATGACCCCGGTCGCCGACCTCCCGGCCGTCCGCCGCTCGCTCCGCACCGAGCTGTCCGCCGCGGCGGCCCTGTTCGTGCTGACGGTGCGGCAGCACACCCACGGCCGGCGGCTCTTGGTGCTCGGCCTGCTCTACGCCCTGCCGGTCGCGTTGGCCGTCCTGCTCCGGTCGCTGGCCCACCCGGCCCCGCCGGACGCGCTGGAATTCGCGCTCGTGCTGAACCTGCTGCCGCAGGGCCTGGCCCCGCTCACGGCCCTGCTCTACGCCTCCGGCGTGGTCCGCGACGAGGTCGAGGAGCAGACCCTGACCTATCTGCTGATCCGCTCGGTGCCGCGGTGGGCGATCTACGCGGTGCGGCTGCTCGCCACACTAGTCGTGACGACCGTGCTCGTCGCCGCCGCCACGGCCGCCCTGTACTTGGCGATCTACTGGGGTACGCCGGAGCTGTGGGGCGACGTGTTCCCGGGGCGGGTCGTGCGGGCGGCCGGGGTGATGGCGCTGGGGCAGGTCGGGTACTGCGCCCTGTTCGGATTCCTGGGGCTGTTCGCCCGGCGGTCGCTGGTGGTCGGCGTCGGCTACATCGTGGCGGTCGAGGGGGTGCTAGCTAGCCTGGACTTCGTGGCCCGCAAGCTGACGGTGGCGTACTACGGCCGGGTGCTGTTCCTGCGGTGGCTCGACCCGCCCGCGCAGTTGCTGGCGCAGTGGCAGCGGAACTGGGGGATGGACTTGGCCACGGCGCCGCCGGCCCGGGTGTGCGTCCTGACCGTCGGCCTGTTCGGCTTAGTCGTGACGGCGCTAACCGCGGCGTGGTTCGCCCGGCGGGAGTTCCGTGTCAAGACCCCGGGCGAGGGCTGACCGCAGGGAATCGCAATCGGCGGCCGACACCACCGGGACTCACAGGTCTTCCAAAAACGCGAGTAGGTCGTCCCGCTCCCGGGCCGTCAGATCGCCCGTGATCTGGTGGCGGTGCCGCGTGAACACCTCCGCCAGGTCGGCGGCGCGGCCGTCGTGGAAGAATGGCCCCGCCTGGCTGACCCCGCGGAGGGAGGGCGGGTTGAACGTCCGGTGGCCCGCCTCGTCGCTCAAGCCCACGTCGACCG
>DASXAN010000354.1:0-2947 GCA_036406755.1 Gemmataceae bacterium | reverse complement strand
CGCTCCGCTCCGAAGACTCCGCGTCGCGGCTAACCCGTTGCACCCGCCGCCGCAATTCCGCACAATACATCCAAATCCCAACGTCCCCCTCCCGCACGTCGAGGACCGACCGATGCCGCGCCGCCTCCTGCCGTCCGCCCTGGTCGCCGCCGCGTGGGCGGCGGCCGCCGTCGCCGCCGCCGACGACCCGCCCGCCAAGTCCAAGGCGGCCAACCCCGGCCTCATGGTCAAGCCGCCGACCCACAAGGTCGAGAAGGCCCCGTTCAAGGTCGAAGTCACGCTCAAGGGCGTGTTCGAGTCCTCGGCCCTGACCGAAATCTCGATCAAGCCCGAGGCGTGGACCGGGGCGCTGGGCGGGCTGACGGTCGTCAAGGCGGTCGAGCCGGGCACCGCCGTCAAGGCCGGCGACGTGCTGCTGACGCTGGACCGGGAGAAGATCGACCGGGCCGTCCGCGACCTGGAGGCCGACCAGCAGCTGGCCGACCTGGCCATCCGCCTGGCCGAGCAGGAGCTGCCGATCCTGGAGCGGACCGCCCCGCTGGACCAGGCCCAGGCCGAGCAGGCCAAGGCCCGCTCCGACGAGGACCTGCGGAAGTTCCTGGACGTGGACCGGCCGCTCTCCGTCGAGTCCGCCGAGTTCAGCGTCCGCAACGCCAAGAACAACCTCGAGTACGTCGAGGAGGAGCTGAAGCAGCTCCAGAAGATGTACCGCAAGGACCTGACCGAGGAGACGGAGGAGATCATCCTCAAGCGGCAGCGGAACCAGGTCGAGACGGCCAAGTTCATGCTCAAGCAGTCGGAGAACCGGCGGGACCAGACGCTCAAGGTGGACCTGCCGCGGCGGGAGCAGGACCTCAAGGACGCGACCGCGAAGACGGCCGTCACCCTGGAGAAGGCGCGGACCACCCTGCCGCTGACGGTCAACCAGAAGCGGCTGGCCCTGGAGAAGGCCAAGTACGACCGGGCCCGGGCGGCGGAGAAGCTGGCCAACCTGAAGAAGGACCGGGACCTGTTCACGGTCAAGTCGCCGACCGACGGCATCGTCTACTACGGCCGGTGCGTGCAGGGCCAGTGGCCGGCCGCGGCCGGGCTGGTGGCGAAACTCCAGAAGGGCGGCAGCGTCGCGCCGGACGAGGTGTTCATGACGATCGTCCGCCCGTGGCCGGTGACGGTGCGGGCGGCGGTGGAGGAGAAGGACCGGGCGCTGGTGGCCGTCGGGGCCGCCTGCAAGGTGACGCCGGCCGCGCTGCCGGACGTGAAGCTGGCCGGCAAGATCGACCGGGTCAGCCGGGTGCCGGTCGGCGGGTCGTTCGAGGCGGTGGTGGCGTTCGACGCCGCCCCCGGCGACCTGGTCGTGCCGGGCATGGCGTGCACGGTGAAGGTGACGACGTACACCAACGCCGAAGCGGTGGTGGTGCCGGCCGTGGCCGTGTTCGACGACGAGCTGAACGACGACAAGCACTACGTCTACGTGGCCGCGGCGAACGGGCCGGAGAAGCGGCCGGTGACGGTCGGCAAGCGGTCCGGCGGGCGGGCGGAGATCACCGCCGGGTTGCAGGCGGGGGATGAGATCCTGCTGGCGAAGCCGTGAGCGAAGATGACACGGTGACACGGTGACCAGGTGACACGGTGACAAAGGAGCTGTCGATGATTTCCACGGTCCGTTGCGAACGTCCGGCCGCCCGGCGCCGGTTTCTTGTCACCGTGTCACCGTGTCACCTGGTCACCGTGTCACTCTTCCTCGCCGCCGCGGCCGTCGCCCGCGCCGCCGACCCCGCCCCGGCCCCGCCGCCGAAGCCGGACGTGCCCGCCAAGCCGGCCGCCCCGGAGCCGGTCGCGTCCGCCGAGCTGGAGGGGGCCATCCGCCGCGGCGTCGCCTTCCTCGTCACCAGCCAGAACGCTGACGGCTCCTGGGGCACCCCCGAGCGGACCAAGAACCTGAACATCATGGCCGAGCCGCCCGGGTCGCTCCAGGCGTTCCAGACCGGCACCACCGCCCTGGCCGTCGCCGCCCTGATCGACGTCGGGGCCGACACCCCCGAGGCCAAGCGGGCCCTGGAGCGGGGCGAGGCGTGGCTGCTCGAACACCTGCCGAAGCTCCGCCGGGCGACGCCGGTGGAGCTGTACAACGTCTGGGGCCACGGCTACGGCGTGCTCGCGCTCGCCAAGATGCACGGCCGGCTGCCCGACGACGCCGACCGCAAGCGGAAGATCGAGGACCTGATCCGCGACCAGTTCGACCGGCTGACGCGGTACGAGTCGGTGGACGGCGGGTGGGGGTACTACGACTTCAAAATTGGGGCGGCCCACCCGTCCACCGACTCGACCAGCTTCGTCAACGCGGCCGTCTTGCTGGCGCTATACGAGGCCAAGCAGATCGGCGTCGAGCCGCCGGAGAAGCTGGTCAAGCGGGCGGTGGCGGCGACGGAGCGGCAGCGGCTGCCGGGCGACACCTATCTCTACGGCGAGTACCTGAAGTACCAGCCGGCGCGGGGGATCAACCGCCCGGCCGGGAGCCTGGGCCGGTCGCAGGCGTGCAACCTGGCGCTGCGGGTGTGGGGCGACAAGACGATCACGGACGAGGTGCTAACGACGTGGCTGGACCGGCTGATCGTCCGCAACGGCTGGCTGTCGAACGGGCGGAAGCGGCCGATCCCGCACGAGGCCCCGTTCCAGGTGGCCGGCTACTTCTACTACTTCGGCCACTACTACGCCGGCCTGTGCACGGCCCAGCTGAAGCCGGACGCCCGGCCGTTCTACCAGGACCACTTGGCCCGGCTGATCATGCCGTTGCAGGAGACGGACGGGTCGTGGTGGGACTACCCGCTTTACAATTATCACCAGCCGTACGGGACCAGCTTCGCGCTGATGACGCTGGCGCGGTGCCGGAAGAAGTGAGCCGGAGTTGGCGGCGGGGTGGGAGGGCGAGGCTCCTGCCGAGCCGGAT
>DASXAN010000353.1:0-1713 GCA_036406755.1 Gemmataceae bacterium | reverse complement strand
TGGGCCGGGCTATGCCGAAACCTCCGACGCCGACCCCACCGCTCCCGCCGAACCCGGCCTCGCCGCTCCCGCCGAACCCGGCTTCGCCGAGGCCGAACCTGGTTTGGCCGAGGCCGCCGCAGCGGCCGGAGCCGCAGGTGCCGCGGGTACCGCGGCCCGAGCCGCGCATCCCGGAGCGGCGGGCGCCGGAGCCGGAACGGCACACGCCGGAGCCGCAGGCACCGGAGCCGGAACGGCACACGCCGGAGCCGCAGGCAATGCGGCCGGAGCTGCCTATGCCGGGGCCGCCGCCACGCCGCCCGGCGCGGGTGCCCGCCCGGCCGGCACGCGGCCCAGCCCGCACCCCCGCGGCGGTGGCACAGCCACCGCGACCGCGGAACCCACCACCTATGCCTCGGCCACCACGTTCGCGCCGGAGGCGGAGGAAGATCCGGCGACGTCCGCGCCCACCCAGCGCGAGCCGCATCCCGACGACGCACTGCCGGTCGACATCCCGCTCGACGAACCGACGCCCGAGGCACCGCAGCACTTCCGCCGCCCGGAGCCGACCGCGACCTCGACCGCCGCCAAGCCCTCTCCGATGGGCGCCCCGCCGACCGCGCCACCGCCGATGACGCCGCCGCCCACCGCGCCACAGCCGTCCACCCCGCGCTCACCGTGGCAGCCACCCGACGACGAGATCGACGTTCCCCTGGACGCCGACCCCGACCGGGCCCCCGAGACCAGCCCCGCGGCCACCGAAGCGGTAGCCGAAGACCTGGTGGCACCCCCCGTCTCCGACGAGCCGCCGCGCCGGACCACCCGCTTCATGTCGAACGCGGCCCACGACGCCGAGGTAGGCGCCGGCGCACCCCCTTCGCCAGAACCGCGACCGGGCCATTCGCACGGAATGATGGCCGGCGTGGCCGCCGCCGCGGGCGCGATGGCCGCCGGAGTAGCGGCCGCGGTCCGAAAGGTCAGCGGCTCCGATAAACAAGAGCACCCCGCCGCCGCTCCCCCAGCAGCGGCGATGCCGCCGCAGGAGCCACCGTCCGACCCGCCGACCATCGAAATGCCGAGGACCGCCGCGGCTCCCAAACCTGCACCTGCCCCGGCCACGGTCGAAGCCGCAACGGCCGCCGGCCCCGTGAGCGTTGACGCTGCTGGTGAACCCGCCACTCCTCCCGGCGCCGCCGCGCCGGGCACCGCGGCCGGGGACGCCGTTCCCGCCCCCTCCGACCCGGCGCTCAGCGCCGCAGCCGGCCCAACAGCCGAGAACGCCGCCCCCTCCGACCCGGCGGCCAGCTCCACAGCCGGCCCAACAGCCGAGAACGCCGCAGCAACCTCCTCCGGCCTGGCGGCCAGCGCCGCAGCCGTCCCAACAGCTGCTGCGGCCGCGGCAGCGGCAGCCGGGACGGCGGCCCACGCCCGCGCCGTGACACCTCCCATGGGGGACAAAACCGACGGCGGGCCCTGGTCTGATGCTGCGGGCGGCGGGATCCAACCCGACGAGCGGGCCGACGATCTGATCACCGCCTACCCCAGCGCCCGGCCGGGGCCGGCCGGGGCGATCTACGGCGTAGGGATCACCGTGCTGGTCACCGACCTGGCCCGGTCGATCGCGTTCTATCGGGACACGCTCGGGTTCTTCGAGATCGACGGCGGGGACGGCAGCGCGGTGCTGGCCTCGGGGGACACTCGGCTGGTGCTGCGCACCGTGTCGGGGCTGTCGGC
>DASXAN010000352.1:0-4342 GCA_036406755.1 Gemmataceae bacterium | reverse complement strand
GTCCCCCGGTAGCGGCGGACGAAGTCGGCGGCGTTGTGGTCGAGGATCCGCCGCAGCCACGCCAACCACTCTGCCTCCGTCGCCCCCTGGAACCGGGCGAACCCGCGGTGCGCCTCCAGCAGCGTCTGCTGCACCAGGTCGGACGCGTCCACCTTGGCCCGCAGCCACGGCTCGACCCGGGCCCGGGCGGCCAGGCCGAGGTAGTCCCGGCAGTGGGCGAACAGCCGGTCGCGGGCGGCCGCGTCCCCGGCCCGCGCCCGTGCCAGCAGACCGGACACGTCATCCCCGTTGGCGGGCATTGTGGTAGTGTAATAAGTCCTGACGGTTCGCAATAGCATGGACTTCGGAACCCGAGCGAGGAGCGCAACGATGCGTCGATATAGGTGGTTGGGGGCAGTGGCGGTGGTGGCAGTGACGGCCGGCTTGGCGGTCGCGGACGGCGAGACGGTCGGCGTCAGCGGCAGCGACGTCCGCTACCCGACGCACGAGCAGGTCACGGTCGATTACCGGCCGGTGCGGCTGGTGCTGACCGGCACGGCCGTGCGGAAGGCCCACGGGCTGCCGGTGTACGCCGTCGGCAGTTACGTGCAGGAGGGGGTGCCGGCGAGGACGGCCGAGCAGATCGTCGCCGCCGACGTGGTCAAGGTGATGCACCTGGTCCTGGAGCGGCGGCTGGACGGGCCGACCATGTTCGAGGGGATGCGGACCGGCATCCGTCTGAACCACGCGGCCGACGCCTTCCCGGAGGAGTTGGGCCAGCTGGAGCGGTCCCTGCGGCCGCGGGACCTGGCGCGGGGCCAGCACGTGCGGCTGACGTGGCTGCCCAGGGTCGGCCTGCGGTGCGAGGCGGTCGGCACGGCCGACGTAACCATCCGCTCGCCGGCGTTCGCCAGGGCGGTGTGGGAAATCTACCTGGGCCGGAACAACCTCGGCGAGTCGGTCAAGACGGGGCTAACGTCCCGGCGGTGACGGTTCGGGAGGGCGTGGCTCCTGCCTAGCCGCGAGCGCTCTCGGCTCGGCAGGAGCCTCGCCCTCCCGGCCGGCAGAAGATACGCCATGACACCACCGCGGCTGCTGATCACGATGGGCGACGTGGCCGGCATCGGGCCGGAGATCATCGCCCGCGCCTGGCCGGAGCTGCTCACCGTCGGCCGGCCGGTCGTCGTCGGCGACCCCGGCTGGCTGGCGCGGGCGCTGCAACTGGTCGGCTCCGCCGCGACCGTGCAGCCGGTCGTCCGCCCGGCCGACGCCGATCCGACGCCGGCCCGGGTGCCGTGCCTGTCCGTGCCGACGGCCGACCTGTCCGGCGTGCGGGTCGGCGAGGTCAGCGCCGCCGCCGGCCGGGCCGCGTACGACTTCCTCTGCACCGCCATCGACCGGACCCTCGCCGGCGAGGCCGACGCCATCGTCACCTGCCCGCTGCACAAGGAGGGGCTGCACGCGGCGGGCGTGCCGCACCCGGGCCACACGGAGATCCTCGCCGAACGGACCGGGGCGAAGTCGCACGCCATGCTCCTGCACGGCGACGGCATCACGGTCGCCCACGTCACGCTGCACATGGCGCTGCGGGACACGTTCGCCCACATCACGGCGGAATCGGTCCGGGCGACGATCGACCTGCTGCACGGCATCCTGCCGAAGCTGACCGGCGGCCGGGCGCGGATCGGCGTGTGCGCCCTGAACCCGCACGCCAGCGACGGCGGCCTGTTCGGGGATGAGGAGGCGGGGGTCATCACTCCGGCGGTCGAGGCGGCGCGGCGGGCCGGCGTGGACGTGACGGGGCCGATCCCCAGCGACGCGCTGTGGGTGCGGGCGGCCGGCGGAGAGTTCGACGGGGTGGTGGCCCTGTACCACGACCAGGGCCACATCCCGATGAAGATGCTGACGCAGCGGCGGGCGGTGAATATCACCGCCGGGCTGCCGATCGTGCGGACGAGCGTGGCGCACGGCACGGCGTACGACATCGCCGGCGAGGGCGTGGCGGACGCGAGCAGCCTGGTGCTGGCAGCGCGGGTGGCGGCGAAGCTGGCGGCCACCCGCTAGACGACAGGTCCGCGGCGGCCCAGCAGCAGCGACACGACGAACAGGATCAGGAACAGGAAGAACAGGATCTTGGCGATCCACGCGGCATCGCCGGCGACGCCGGCGAACCCGAAGATGGCCGCGATGATAGCGACCACCAGGAAGATGACGGCCCAGCGCAGCATGGTAGTTCTCCGAGGGGCGTGACCGGTGCGAAACCGGCTCGGTTTAGTAGCAACCCTCGTGCCGCGCTCAGCGCAATACGGGTGACCACCGACCAAATACAACCGCCGCCCCGGACCGGCGTCCGGGCGGCGGCGTTCTGTCTGTTTGGTCAGTGGCTACGGATGAGCCGGCTTCACTTCTGGGACCGGCTTCACCTCCGCCAGCGGCTTCACCTCCGCCAGCGGCTGGGCGATGACGGGGGCCACCGGGTGAGCGGCGGTCGCGCACCCGCACGGCGGGGGCGGCGGTTCACACTTCTTGCGGCAGTGGCAGTGGTTACAGCCGGCCGCGAGCAGGGCCGGGGCGAACAGAATGGCCGCGAGCCGGGCCGTCCATGTGCGGTTCATACGGACCTCCGTGTCCGGGCGCCGCGGTCGCCCCCGCACCGGTTGGGCGGGCGAACGGGGTTAGGCGGCCCCCGCGGAATGTATCGGCCGTCGCGGCCGGCGGGATGAGGGGAATTGTGAAGGCGATTCCACCCGGGCCGCGTCCGCCGAATGTTTTCATCGTTCGTTCACCGGTCTATCATCCCCTCCCCCGGTACGATGGTCCGCGAACCCCCGCAGGATTTGCGGGCCGTGACATGCTCGTACCTTCGGTGGTTCTCATCGGCGTGGCCGTCATCCTGGTGCTCGCCGTTCGGCGGGTCGCCCCGGCCCGGCCGCGGGCGGCACTGGCCGTGGCGGCCGGCGGCGTGTGCTGCTTCGCGCTGGGCCTGTCCGCCGGCGGGACGCTCGAACGGGCCGAGCGGCTGGAGGCCGCCGCCGGGTTGCCGCTGTCCGTCGATGACGACGAACAGGCGCTGCTCCGCCAGCTGTTCCCCGACGGGGCCATCCGCACCGCCCCGCCCGACGACCGCACCGTCTGCCACGACTGGACGTTCGGCGGCACGCGGTACACCGACGGTTGCCCCGTCGCCACGTTGCTCGCCGACTACCGCCCGGTCACCCACCCCCGGCCCGGCGACGTGATCGTGTACTGGGGCCCGGCGCGCGAGGCCGTGCACAGCGGCGTCGTCCGGGCGGTCGGCCGGAGCGGGTTCGTCGTGGTCGAGAGCAAGTGGGGCCACCTGGGCCGCTACCTGCACCTGACCGGCATCTCCCGGTTCCCGTCCGCCTTCTCCTACTACCGCCGCAATCGGGCCGACGCTCGCCGCGCGTCGTAGCGCCGTATGCGCTCCTTACGACTCAGCCATTTCTCACCGCGGGTTCACGCCCCTATCATGGCGGCCCGGGCAGGATGACTCGCGGGGTGCCGGCAGTGCCGACCCGTCCGGGTCAGGAGACGGCTATGAACAAGTTCGTGGGAGCGTGCGCGGGGTGCGGCGTCGTCCTGTTGCTCGCCGCGCCGGGCCGGGCCGACGACCCTCGGCCCGAAGGCCGAGCGAATGAGCGGCCGCCGGCCGCCCGGCCCGACCGGCCACGGGGCGCCTTCGGCTTCGCCGAGTGGGACAGCCGCGGCGGCGGGTACGACCGGTCGCGGCGGGCCGACGCCGAGGACCGTAAGGACGACGACCGGCGGGACGACCGCCGCGGCGGAGGGTCGCCCCGAGGATTCGGCGCGGGCGGCGGTGGGTTCGGCGGCTTCGGCGGCGGCGTGATGGGCGGGTTTGCCCCCGGCGGCGCCCGGTCCGGTGGCGGCTTCGGCGGCTCCGCCGGCGGCCTGGGCGGTGCCGGCGGCTTCGGCGGCGGTGGGATGGGCGGGGTTGCCCCCGGCGGCGCCCGCTTCGGTGATGGCGGCTTTGGCGGCGGTGGAGTCGGTGGCTTCGGTGGCGGCGTCGGACAACCGGGCGGCCCCGGGCCGCGCGGCGGCGGCGACCGGCCGGCCCCCCGTCGGCCGCGGGCCGCGGACGCCCCGGGCCGCATCAACCTCAACGACCCGGACACCGGCCGACTGCGGCAGCGGTTGATCGACGTGCTCGGCAGCCGCGGCGCGGCCGACGCCGTCCTCACCTGGGTGCGGTCGCAGTCGGCGGACCGCGGCCCCGGGGATCGAGGTCGGCCGCGGGCGCGCCGGGACGACGGCCCCGACTGGCGCCGGGGGGGCCGCGCCGCCAACTGGCGGAATCCGCGGGACCGTGCCGGCCGCGGCCGGG
>DASXAN010000351.1:0-2527 GCA_036406755.1 Gemmataceae bacterium | reverse complement strand
TCAGCGCGTAGCTGACGTACGCCACCCAGAGGGTGCCGTCCGGGCCGTAGCAGGCGGCGGGGAAGTCGTCCTCCGTCTTGGCCGTGACCACCGGGGCGGCGGCCGAGACGCGGCGGACGACCGCCTTGCCGCCGGCGAACGGCACCCGCTTGCCGGCGAGCACGTCGGCGAGCGGGACGGTGGCTCGGTCGAACTCCTTGCCCTTCGGCTCGATCGTCAGGACCGCGTCGGGCTGGACGTCGGCCAGGTGCAGGACGACGCCGGCGGCCATCAGCCCCTCGCGGATGGCGACGGCCGGCTGGGCCCGGGGCAGGCGGAGCGGGCGGTGCGACGAGACCTCCCAGGCGTCGGCGCCGGTGAGCTTGTCGCCGTCGCGGAAGCAGTAGCCCTCCCGGTGGACGACGGCGGCCCCGCGGACGGTCGCCCGGCCGGGGTACGGCGTCGGCTGCTTGTCGGCGGCGCCGAACTCGATGAGCAGCGCCACGGGCGGGGCGGGGAGCTGGGCCTTGGCCGCCCGGTCGAGGACGGCGAGGCCGCGACCGCCGGAGGAGGAGGCGAGCGTGGCGACGGCGGCGACGACGCCGACGGAGGCGACGAGCAGGATCGGACGCCGGGACATGGCAGGCTCCTGGGCCGACGGGCCGGGCGGGGGCGGCGGGGTGCGCCGCACGGTCCGATTTAGGAGGCACCGGCCGGGAGAGTCAAGCGCTTACCACGAAGCGAGCCCGACGCGCCAGCAAGGGATCGATCCCTTGCTGGCGCGTCGGGCTCAGGCGCGTCGGGCTCAGGCGCGTCGGGCTCACGGCTTGGCGGACTACTCCGCCATCGACTGGCCGATCAGCACCAGGCTGAACCCCATCACCGCCGGCTGGCCGCTGGCCGTCGCCGGCCGCTTGTAGTTCACCACCCAGATGTCGTTCTGCTTCGCCTCCGTCGTCGGCGCGTCGGCCGGCATCGGGTTCGGGAACGTCAGCATGACGCCGGGGTGCTTGCGGGTCGTGGACAGGGAACTCAGCTCCTGGAGCGGCTTGGTCTCCAGCAGGTCCGGCTTGGTGTCCTGCTTCGCCGGGCACAACAGGCAGAAGTCGTCGTACGGGGCCGTGCCCATGTGGTCGCCGTCCATCGGCTGCTTGCCCAGCCGCAGCGTGTACACCCCCGGCTGGATCTTCTGCTTGCGGAAGTCGGTCCACACCTGCGGGAATTTCACCGCCCCGACGATCAGGCTCTCGTCGAAATCGGCGTAGGTCAGCCCGGCCTTGGCCTTGGCCGCGTCGGCCTTCGACGGCAGCTCCTTCCGCGGCCAGATCGTGCAGAGCAGCTTGCCCTGGCCGTCGGACACGGTCAGGGCGGTGCCGTCGAGCAGGCCGCGGACCGGGGCCGCCAGCTCCTGCGGCGGCGGGGCGGCCTCGGCCTTGACGACCAGTTTGCGGTCGTCGGCGGCGGCGCGGCCGGCGAGCACCATCACCACGGCGGCCACCAGGGTGCTGCGGATCATGCGATTGCTCCCAGGCCAAAGAAAAAGGTCCTGTAGGTCCCATAGGACCCACAGGACCTATCGCCCAGCGGGGCACTCATCCGAACCGCTCACCGTGCCACGAACGACCCGACGTACGCCCCGCGGCGGTCGGTGTCCGACCACGTCTCGTTTAGCCCCTTGCCGGCGAACGTGTGCTCGACGGCCATCGCCGCCTTCGCCGTCACCCCGTTCGTCAGCGGCGGGTAGTAGGCGCACTCATTGCCGCACGCCTTGTCGTGCTCGGCGTCCAGGCAGCGGGTCGTGACGCGGGCAGAGCCGGCCCGCAGCGTCGCACAGCCTTCGCCGGCACAGTTGCAGACGTTCAACTCCACCTTCGCGGAGCGAACGTCCACCACGTCCGCGGCCAGGTCGCCGGCCTGCCGCTTGACGAACTTGACCAGGGCCGCCCGCTGCTCCGGCGTGGCCGACTCGTCCACGATGACCACGGCCTTGCCCGGGGCCGTCTGCGCCAGCCCGAGCGTGTCGCGGGCGGCGACGACGGCCACCACGCTCAGCCCGTCCAGCTTGGTCTGGCCGACGGCGCCGGACTCGATCTTCCACCCCAGCACGGCGTTCTTGCCGGTCAGGCCGGTGTCGGCGTTGGCGAAGCAGGCGCCGGTGAAGACGTCACAGGTGCGGGCCTCGACGTACTGGCCGCGGATGTCGGCGGCCGCGGCCGGGGCGGCGGCGAGGGCGAGGACGGCGGGGACTAGGAGCAGGCGCATGATCGATACTCCCTCCGGACGAGTCGTGCGGTGCGACGGACAGGGTTATTGTTCTCGCAACGGCCGGCCCCGTCAAGGACATCCCGGCCGCGACCATCGGCCGCGGCAACCACTTTCGTTCTTGACATCTCGGCCGCAATACGTTGTCCTAGCCGTATAGGACGTAAGTTAGGTCGGTGCCCTCCCCGCCGCCTGCCTGTGTGCCGACGTGCACAGCCATCTTTGAAGGAGTCTGGCCGTGAGTCGTCTGTCCCATTCCGCCCGGTCGGGGTTCACGCTGATCGAG
>DASXAN010000350.1:0-3701 GCA_036406755.1 Gemmataceae bacterium | reverse complement strand
CGCCGCCCGCACCGCCTTGGCCGGCGGCACGTCGTGGGTGACGCCGTACAGCACCGCCCCGGCGAGCATGTCCCCGGCCCCGGTCAGGTCCTTCGGCGCGCACGGGAACGCCGGCACGTGCCCCTCGGTGCCGCCGTAGCGGACGAACGCCCCGTTCGGCCCGTCCGTGACCACCGCGGCCGGGACGACGTCCTTGAGCTTGGCGAACGCCGCCGCCGCGTCGGCCGCCCCGGTCACGGCCTTCGCCTCGCTGGCGTTGCAGAAGAGCAGGTCGGTCTGGGCCAGGGCCGGCCGGAACGCGTCGCCGAACACCTCGACGATGAACGCCTCCGAGCAGGTCAGCGCCACCTTGGTGCCGTGCTTCTTCGCCTGCGCGATCGCCTCGCGGACGGCCCCCTGGCCGGTGTCCGGGTTGGCCAGGACGTAGCCCTCGACGAACAGCCATTCGGAGTTCTTGATCCGCTCCGCGGCCACGTGCTTGGCGGCGAGGTGGCTGGAGACGGCCAGGCAGGTCCGCATCGTCCGCTCGGCGTCGGGGGTGATGATGCTCAGGCAGGTGCCGGTCGGCTGGCCGACGATCACCGGGTTGCCGATGTCGATGTCCAGCTCGTCGAACTCGGTCTTGTAGAAGAGGCCGTACCGGTCGTCGCCGACGCAGCCGATGAACGCCCCGGCGCCGCCGAGCTGCGAGCAGGCGATGACCGAGTTGGCCACCGACCCGCCGCTGACCAGCCGGGCGTCCCGGTCGGCGAACCGGTCCAGCAGCGCGGCCTGCTCGGCGTGGTCCACCAGCCGCATGGTGCCGCGGTCGAACCCCAGGGCGGCGAACGCGGCGTCGTCCAGCTCCAGCAGGATGTCCACCAGGGCGTTGCCCAGGCCGCAGACGTCGTAGTCGCGCATGCGATGGTCTCGGGTTAGTCGGCGTCCGACCCGCCCGCCGCCGCGGGCGGGCTTTCGGGGCCGCCGTCGTCGCGCTTTTGGGGCCGGCACTCGACCAGCGTCACCGTCACCGACTCCTGCACCGGCTTGCCGTCCTGGTTGACGATCGTCCGCTGCCAGACGACCTCGCCCCGCTTGCCGCGGCCGCGGATCTCCTTGGCCAGCACCTTCGTCTGCACCCGGACCGTGTCGCCCGGGTAGACGACGTTGGTGAACTTCAGGTCGCGGATGCCGACGAACGCCACCGTCCGCATCGGCGGGCTGGTCGTGCCCAGCCCCGAGCCGATCGCCATGACCAGCACGCCGTGGGCGATCGGCCGGCGGAACGGCGTCGTCTTGGCGAACTCGTGGTCCACGTGGATCGGGTTGAAGTCGCCGCTGAGGCCGGCGAAGTTGACGATGTCCGCCTCCGTCACCGTCCGCCCCTGGGACTCCCATTCCTGGCCGACGGCGACGTCGTCGAAGTACAGGTGGCTGTCGGTGAAGGCCATCGGTTTCCTCACGCTTCCGCGAAGCGTCGCTAACCGGGCAACAAGGGCGTCGGCCGGCGGTCCGGCGACTTCGGGTCCACGCCGACGTAGACCACCTCGGCCTCCGTCACCCGGTGCGTGTCGGTCCCCCGCTCGGCCTCGACCGTGACCCGGACGGTGATCGACGTCCGCCCGAACTTGATCAGCCGGACCAGGCACCGGACCACGTCGCCGACGAACACCGGCTTGTGGAACTCGACGCGGTTGATGGCGACCGTGACCAGCGTCGGCACCGGCCCGCCGGCCTGGATGACCAGCCGCTTGGCCCCGACGTAGGCGGCCATGTCGATCAGGCTCAGGATGACGCCGCCGAAGATCGACCCCTGCGCGTTGGCGTCCCGGGGCATCATCACGGTCTGCATGGCGACGTAGGGTTGGTCGTCCATCGTGGCTTCCGCGCTCCCCTCCGCAACGCCTCCGGGTCGCGGCTAACCGGGCCGCCTCAGTTCCTGCCGCACGATCCGCACGCCGTCCACCAGGTTCCTGAGCTTGCGGCACGCCACCGCCCGGGCCGTCTGCGAGAACCCGCAGTCCGGCGTCACGTGCACCCGCTCCGGCTCCACGTGTTTCAGCACCAGCCGCAGCCGCTCGGCCACCAGCTCCGCCGGCTCGACCCAGGTGTTCTTCACGTCCACCAGCCCGACGGCCACGCCCATCGCGTCGGGCAGTTCGGCCAGCAGCTCGACCTCGGCCATCTCCCGGCTGGCGAACTCCAGGGCCAGCTGCCCGACCGCGGCCCGTCCCAGGTGCGGGAACAGCGGCCGGTAGCTGCGGTGCCCGACCGCCCGGCCGCGGTAGTTGCCGAAGCACATGTGCAGGCTGACGAACGCCGACACGCCGGCCGTCGTCCGGGCGATCAGGTCCAAAAACCGCTCCGGCCGGCCGGGGTGGCAGGCGAAGCTCGGCTCGTCCAATTGCAGGAACGTCACCCCGGCCGCGGCCAGGTCTCGCAGCTCGCGGTTGACGACCGGCAAGAGCGCCTCGGCGATCGCCTCCCGGTCGCGGTACACGTCGTCACCGACCAGGCAGCCGGCCAGCGTGTACGGCCCCGGCACGGCGACCTTGGCCTGGGCGGCCGTCACCTCCCGCAGCCGGCGGTATTCCTCGACCAGCCCCAGCCCCCGCGGCGCGGCCACCGGCCCGACGCAGACGTACTTCGACCGCTGGTCGTGGGCCGGCGGCCCCCACTTGCGGCCCGGCGGCAGCGGCTCGATGCCGGTGAGGTAGTCGTAGAACCCGAGGTTGAAATCGACCCGCCGCATCTCGCCGTCGGCGATCAGGTCGGCCCCGGCCTCGAGCTGGTCGGCGACGGCCAGCCGGACGGCGTCGCGGACGGCCTCGGCCCGGTCGTCGGGGCCGAACAGGTCCGGCTGGCGGGCGGCGGCGTCGCAGAACTGGGCGTACCACCCGGGGAACGCCCAGCTGCCGATCACCGTCGCCGGCAGCAGGGGCAACGAGTCCATGCGAACCATCCTATTCACGCTTCCGCACAGCGTCGCTAAACGGACGGTATGGACTTCCTCGACGCGACGCTGCCGGCGCTGGCCGACAACCTGGCGCTGGACGAGGCGCTGCTGCTGGACGCCGAGGCCGGCGGCGGCGAAGCGTTGCGCGTCTGGGAGTGGCCGGCGCCGGCGGTCGTCCTCGGGGCCGGCGGCCGCATTGACGACGACGTGGACGTGGCTTCCTGTGACCGAGGCGGCGTGCCGCTCGCCCGGCGGTCCAGCGGCGGCGGCACCGTCCTGCTCGGGCCGGGCTGCTTGCTCTATTCGCTCGTGTTGCGCTACGACCGGGCCGCCGAGCTGCGGGACATCCGCAAGTCATACGGCTGGATCCTATCCCGACTCACGGGGGCGCTTCCCGGCCTGACGGTGGAAGGGCCGAGCGACCTGGCATACGGCGGGCGAAAGGTCGGCGGCAGTGCCCAACAGCGGAAGCACGATCACCTGCTGCACCACGGCACCCTGCTGTACGCGTTCGACCTGCCGCTGATCGGCCGGTACTTGAAGGAGCCGCCGCGGCAGCCGGAGTACCGGGGACACCGGCCGCACGCCGAGTTCGTCGGGAACCTGCCGGCCGACGGGGCGGCGGTCCGCGACCGGCTGCGGGCGGCCTGGGGCGCAACGCCAGCCGGGCGGCCGCTCCCGATGGAAGCGGTCGCCCGGCTGGTGGACGAGAAGTACTCGCGGCCGGAGTGGGTCCGGCGGCGGTGACGTATTGGGCCGGCGGTGG
>DASXAN010000349.1:0-11380 GCA_036406755.1 Gemmataceae bacterium | reverse complement strand
GGGCCGCGGCGTCACGCGACCTCAGACCAGTTTCGTCAGCCCCGGGTGCGGGACCGGGCCGACCGGCAGGTGCATGTCCCACGTCAGGTCCTTCGGGAACGTGTCCTCCTTGGTGTTCAGCGCCTGCTCCCACTTCACCCGCTGGCCGGTGTACGCCGACATCCGCCCCATGATCGCCGTCAGCGTGCTCTCCGCCACCTGCTTCAGTTCGTTGACCGGCTTGTCGGAGCGGATGTGGCCGATCAGGTCGGTGTGCTCCTGCACGTACGGGTCGGTGCTGGCCCGGTCCTGGTCCCGGGACAGGATGCGCCTGTTGCGGATTCGGTACTCGTTCGCGTGGCAGGTGCCGTTGCTCCCGACGATCGCCTCGGTGACGTTCGGCGTGCAGGCCGGGATGTGCCGGCACGTGCTGTACATGTGGACGTCGTTGGGGTAGACGTAGTCGATCGAGAAGTGGTCGTAGATCTGGCCGACCACCTCCGGCGGGCCGTCCAGCCGGCCGCCCGCCTTGTTCCCCGGCGTCCGCCCGCCGGCCCCGTCGCACCACAGCGGGTGGCCGTTCATCGCCCAGTTGGCCACGTCCAGGTTGTGGATGTGCTGCTCGACGATGTGGTCCCCGCACGTCCACAGGAAGTGGTACCAGTTCTTCAGCTGGTACGCCACGTCCGTCATGTCCGGCTTGCGGTCGTGGAACCAGATACCGTGGCCGTTCCAGTACACCCGCAGGGCGGTGATCTCGCCGATGTCCCCGTCGTGGACCCGCTTCATCGTCTCGACGTAGCCGAGCTGGTGCCGCCGCTGGGTGCCGGTGACGATCTTCAGCCCCTTCTTCAGCGCCTCGTCGTAGGCGGCCAGCACCTTGCGGATGCCGGTCCCGTCCACGCCGACCGGCTTCTCGCTGAACAGGTTCTTGCCGGCCGCGACCGCCGCCTGGATGTGCAGCGGCCGGAACCCGGGCGGGGTCGCCAGCATGACGTAGTTAACTTCGTGGCAGCCGATGACCTTCTCGAACGCGTCCAGGCCGACGAAGCAGCGGTCCTCCGGCACGTCCACGGAGTTGCCCAACTCCTTCGCCTTGCCGCCCTTGACGAAGTCCATCAGCGCCGGCACCAGGCCGTCGGCCCGCCGCCGCCGCCCGCCGCCGCCGGGGGACGTGTCCGCCCGGCTCTCCGGGCCGAAGATCTGGTCCCGGAACACGTCCCCGGCCGCCACGATCTTGACCCCCTTGGCCGAGCTGAGGACGTTCTCGCACGCCCCCCGGCCGCGGCCGCCGCAGCCGACGATGCCGACGCGGATCTCGTCGCTGCCGGCCGCGTGGGCGTTCAGGGCAGTGCCGGCCGCCAGCACGGCGCTCGTCGCGGCCGCGGACTTCAGGAACCCGCGGCGGGTCGGGGTCAGGTCGGTGGTCATGGGGTGAGGCTCCGGTAGGTTGGGGGAGGGATCAACTTGCGCCAAGCCCACCCGCGGCGGCGGGTGGGTCCTTCCGAACCCACCCGCCGCCGCGGGTGGGCTTGCGGGGTTTTGGGTTACTTATCCTCGTTGTCCTTGCTCTGCCAGTTGACCGGGGGCAGGAACCCCTTCAGTTCCGGCAGCTCCGTCACCGGACGGACGACCCGGAACCCGACGAAGTCGGCATCCGTCATCCACCAGATGCTCTGCGGCCGCTGCGGGTCGCGCTTGAGCCAGCTTTTGTCCGACCCGCGGCGGGCCGCGCTGCGGCACCGCTCGGCCGGGTCCGCCCACGACCCGCCCCGCGTCACGTACGGGTACTTGTACGCCGTCGGCCGGCGGACCGGGTTGATCGTCAGCGGGTTGCCCTTGTACTTCTCGTAGTCCTTCGAGCCGTAGTGGTCGATGCACCACTCGGCCACGTTGCCCATCATGTCGTGCAGGCCCCACGGGTTCGGCTTCTTCTTGCCGACCTCGTGCGTGTCCTCCTCGGCGTTCGGCCCGTACCAGGCGTACTCGCCGAGTTGGGCCGGGTCGTCCCCGAACGGGAAGGCGGTCGTGGTCCCGGCCCGGCAGGCGTACTCCCACTCGGCCTCCGTCGGCAGGCGGTAGTCCTTGCCCGTCTTGCGCGAGAGCCACTGGCAGTACATCAGGGCCGCGTGGTGGGTGATGCCCAGCACCGGCTTGCCCTCCCGCCCGTGGCCGAACGTCTCGTCCGAGTACGGCGGCGTCGGCCGGGTCATGGCGTCCTTGGTCACCACCGGCTCGTCCCGCCGCTTGTCGCCCTCCGGGATGTTTTCGTCCTTCCAGTACAGGTCGTAGAGGTCCCAGGTGGTCTCGACCTTGGCTATCCAGAACGGCCCGACCTGGCACTTGAACTGCGGCCCCTCGTCGGCCCCGCGGCCCTTCTCGGTGTCCGGGCTGCCCATCGTGAACGTCCCGCCCGGGATCGGTACCATGTCGAAGGAGGCTTCGCCGACCTTTTCGGTGTACGGCTTGAAGTCGGGCGGGGCGTCGGCGGCCGGCACCGTGGCGACGGCGGCCAGGCCGAGCATCAGCGAAGCGCACAATAGCGGTCGGAGCATGGGCCGGTCCTGAACGGCGGGAGGCGGTATGGGCCGTGGGCGGGCGGTCGTTTGGCCGATGGCCATGCTTACTGTAGCCGGGGTCTTTCACCCCGGCCACGGCAGGGGGGCCGAGCCGGCGTTGGCCCGGTTCGAGTTCGCCGAAACCCACATGGCGACGCGGTTCCGCATCGTGCTCTACGCGGCGGACGAGGCGGCGGCGAAGCGGGCGAGTGCGGCGGCGTTCCGGCGGGTGGCCGACCTGAATGCTATCATGAGCGACTACCTGCCGGAAAGCGAATTGATGCGGCTGTGCCAGCGGGCCGGCGGCCCGGCCGTGACCGTCAGCCCCGACCTGTTCGCCGTCCTGGCCCGCGCCGCCGAGATCTCTCGCATCACGGACGGGATGTTTGACGTGACGGTCGGCCCGGTCGTCCGCCTGTGGCGCCGGTCGCGCCGCAGCCAGCTGCTACCCGACGAGAAGGAGCTGGCCGCCGCACGGGCCCTGGTCGACTACCGGCTCATCACCCTCGACCCGGCCGCCCGCACGGTCCGGCTGGCCAAGCCGGGGATGCTGCTCGATCTCGGCGGGATCGCCAAGGGGTACGCGGCCGAGGCGGCGCAAGCCGTCTTGAAGCAGCACGGCGTCACCCGGGCACTGGTGGCCGCCGGCGGCGACATCGCCGTGAGCGGCCCGCCGCCGGGAAAGCCCGGTTGGGAGGTCGGCGTCGCCCGGGCGCCGGGCGAGCCGGCCGACGGGCCGACGCTGGTGCTGCACGACGCCGGCGTGTCCACGTCCGGGGACGCGGAGCAGTACGTCGAGATCGGGGGCAAGCGGTACTCGCACATCGTGGACCCGCGGACCGGTCTGGGGCTGACCGATTCGTGGCAGGTGACGGTCATCGCCCCGGACGCGACGACGTCCGACGGGATGACGAAAGTGCTGTGCGTGCTGGGGCCGGAGAAGGGGCTGAGGGCGATCGCCGGGCTGGGGGTGAGCGCCCGGCTGGTGCGGAAGGCGGGCGGCAAGCTGGAGGAATACAGGTCGGCGGCGTTCCCACAAAAGTGACCGGCGAGCGGGGTTGCGTGAGCGCCCCGAGTTCTCTCAAATGATCACTGACAATTGAGAGAACTCGGGGCGCTCACGCAACCCCGCTCGCCGGGGTTTGACCAATTACTGGTCCTCGTCCATCGGGTCCGCCGGGCCGTCGGCCGGGGCCGTGTCCAGCGGCGGGCCGGGGACCGTCAGCCGGCCGGACGCCTTCAGCCGGTTCATCTCCTCGTACAGCCGGTGGACCAGCGCCCGCCCGTCCTCGTCCGGCTCCACGTACGACTCGACGTAGCTAATCACGTTCCGACATAGCCGCTCGTCGTCGGTCGCGTCCGGCCACAGCGTGCGGACGACGACGGCGTAGCCGTGCTGGCCGGCGTTCATGGCCCGGAACTGGGCGGCCGTCTCGATCAGGCTCGCCCGGCCGGTGATCAGGTCCGCGATCAGCATCTCCTTGACGGCGATCCGCCGCAGCACGCGGTTGTCCCGGCTGTCCAGCTCGGAGGCGAACTGGCGGTCCTCGGCCATCCGCGCCTTCAGCGCCGGAACGTTCCAGAAGTCCAGGCCCATGTTGGCAGACCAGGACGGCCGCGCGGTGCCGATGCCGGCCACGGTCAGGCCGAGGAGGAGGGCGAGCAACAGCAAGCGGGTGGACATCTTCACGCTGACAGGTCTCCTCGGCCCTGATGGGCGTCGCTGCGAAACACGGACCGACCGGGACGAAACCAACACGCCGCACCGCCCCCGCCGCGCGGGGGTTGCCTGAGATTCCATCCCGACCGGGTTATCGCCCCGCCCGTGGGAACGGCCGGCCGTCGTGGCCACGTCCGCCCCGGCGTAACTGCCGGGACCCGGGAGAGGCACCTTCAGGACACGCTCGGCCGAACGCGCATCAGCCGGGCATGTTGGGGTAGGCGTCAGACATTAAACGCAACCGGGGTGCCGTCGGTTCCGGCCGCCCGAACATTTTTTTCAACCCGTGACGCGGCAATGACATTCTACCGCGCTCAATCGTTCACGACACGATGCGTGCCGCCGGCGCTGCTCAATTCGGCCGCAAATCCCGTCGGGGACTCGGGCAGAATTGCACAGCGCCGGATACAGCCATTATGGGATACGGACGTGAAAGGCGGGTGAGAAATGCATGAGCCGCTTGCGGCCACGCGGGCCGCATAGCCGCAAGCGGCACCGCGTGGTTTTACTTGTGCCCTCGGGTCAGCTCGTCCGCAAGCTGCCCGGCGTCGTACACCTTTCGCAGCGCCTCGACGATGCCGGCCGAGTGCACCGACACCGCCCGCGCCACCTCGTCGGTATAGGCGAAGTCCAGCACCAGCGACTGAATATTCCCGTCGAAGATGATGCCGACCAGCTCGGCGTTCCGGTTGATCACCGGGCTGCCGGAGTTGCCGCCGATGATGTCGGCCGTGGACACAAAATTCAGCGGCGTCGAGAGGTCCAGCCGGTCCTTCCGCTCGACCCACCGCGGCGGCAGGTCGAACGGCTCCTTGTTGTGGTGCTCGGCCGACCGCTCGTAGAGGCCCGCGAACGTGGTCATGGCCGGGACGTGTTTGCCGCTCTCCTCGTACCCCTTGACCGGGCCGAACGCCAGCCGCAAGGTGAACGTCGCGTCCGGGTAGGAGTTCGGCCCCACGACGGCGAACTTGGCCCGGGCGATCTGGGCGTACGCCTGCTGCTTGACCTCGCTCACGTCGCTCTCGATCACCTTGCGGAGCTTGCGGGCCTCCGGGTCCACCGCCTTGGCGACGGCGATCATCGGGTCGTTGGCCGCCTCCACCGCCGCCTTCCCGCCCTCCCACAGCTTCCGCCGCACGGCCACGTCCTTGAGCTTCGTCCCCAGCACCAACTCGGTCGCCCGGTCCTGCGGCGACTTGCCGGCCAAGACCTGCTGCACCGTCGGGCTGTCGTAGCCGAGCTGCTCGGCCAGGAAGGTGAGCGAGTCGGCCAGGCGGAGTTGCTCGAAGTCGTCGTAGATCGGCTCCTCGCTGAACAGCTGGAACTGGAGCGACTCCAGGTTCGACTCGCGGAACTCCTGCAACCGCTCGCCGTTGGGCTTCGACCGCTCCTCGGCCCCGCGGAGCAGCGTCTTGGCGATGCCGTACAGGTGGCTGTTGAACGCCGCCCCGCCCTCGAGCAGGTTGTACTCCTTGGCGATCTCCCGCTGCTTGTCCACGGCCCGGGCGATCCGGTCCCAGGCGTCGGCCGCGCTCTTGAGCTTCGGGTCGCCGGCGACGGCGGCCCGCAGTTGCTTCTCCTGCGACTTCTTCTTGGCCATGATCGCCGGGTCCATGAGGCCTTGCAGGCCGCCGATGCGAGCCTTCCGGCTGTTCTGGACGCTGAACAGGTCCTCCCGGGCCCGGCGCCTGTTCTCGTCAGACCGTTCGCTGTACGCGTTGTACAGCACCTCCAGCCGGTACAGCCGTTGGAGCGTGTACGGGTACTGCCGGTCCCGCAGGTACTCCAGCTCGGCGACGGTGTCGAGCCGGTTGGTCCGCCCCGGGTGGCCGGAGACGAACGTCAACTCGCCGTCCTTGCACCCGGCCTTGCTCCACTTCAGGTAGTGCTCGATCTTGGCCGGCTTGTCGTTCTCGTAGACGCGGAAGAAGCAGATGTCGAGGTCGTACCGCGGGTACTCGAAGTTGTCCGGGTCGCCGCCGTAGAACGCCGCCTGCTGCTCGGGGGCGAACACCAGCCGCACGTCGGTGTACTTCTTGAACCGGTAGAGGTTGTAGGCCCCGCCCTGGTAGAGGGTGATGACGTTGGACCGCAGTCCGGTCTTGTCCAGCGACTCCTTCTCGATCTCGGCCGTCACCTTGCGGCGGGCCAGGGCCGCGTCGGCCGGGGCCATGTCCGGCTTGACGGCCGCGTTGACCCGCTCCGTCACGTCCTCGATCGACATGAGGACGTTCAGCTCCAGGTCGAGGGCCTTGACCTCGTCGGCCTGGGTCCTGGCGTAGAACCCGTCCTTGAGGTAGTTCTTCTGCGGCGTGCTGATCTTCTGCAGGGTGTCGGCCCCGACGTGGTGGTTGGTCATGACCAGCCCGTCGGCGGAGACGAACGACCCGGACCCGCCGGAGTTGAACCGGACCGACGACTTCTGGACGTGCTCCAGCCAGCCGGGCGGCGGGGTGAAGTCGTACCGCTCCTTGAGCTGCTGCAAGGGCGGGTGGTTGAACAGCCACATGCCTTCGTCGGCCGACGCGGTGGGGATCATGGCGCACACGGCGGCCGCCGCGAGGCAGCCGGGCAGGAGGAAGCGGGTCATCGCGGGACGTCCTTGGGGTCAGGGAGAGGAGTAACTGGGGTTTTTTACGGACGCCGGCCGCCGGCGGCGACGGGCGGCCGGTCGCGGCGGCCCCTTGGTTCTACGAACCCCGACGCCCGGATGTGCGGCTCCAGCTCCGTCCCCGGCATCAGCCGGACAAGGAGCGGCGTCGTCATCATGGTCGTCCCCAGGGCCGTCAGCACCAGGATGCAGTAGACGCTCGGCGGGATGACGCCCAGCTCGTGCCCGAGGTTGATGGCGACCAGGGCCATCAGCCCGCGGGTGCTCATCATCGCCCCGACGCAGGCCGCCTCCCGCCGCGGCAGGCCGCCGAGCCAGGCGGCCACCCCGCACCCGCCGAACTTGCCGACCACCGCCGCCGCGAAGATGGCGACCGCCCACAGCCCCATCGCCGCCGACCCGAGGGTGCCGACGTTCGTCCGCAGGCCGGTCGAGGTGAAGAAGATCGGCAGCAGGAACCCGGAGACGAAGTCGCGGAGCTTGGCCGACACTTTCTCCCGGAACTCGTGCTCGTCGGACAGGGCCGCCCCCAACAGGAACGCCCCGAACACGGCAAAGATGCCGATCACCCCGGTGACGACGGCGCAGCCGAACAGCACGGCCAGCAGCACGGCGAGGGCGTCCAGGCCCAGTTCGCCGCGGCGCAGCGTCCACCGCGCCCACCGCTTCATCATCGGCCGCACCACCCAGAGCATCACCGCCGCGAAGGCGACCGTCTCCGCCACCATCCGGACGGTGGCCACCGGCTCGAACCCGGTCCGGGCGACGGCGGCGACGGTCGCCAGGAGCGTCCACCCGGCGGCGTCGTCCACGGCCGCGGCCGCGATCGTGATCGCCCCCAGCCGGGTGCGGGTGATGTTCAGCTCCATCATGATGCGGGCCAGGACCGGGATGGCCGTGATCGACAGGGCGACGCCGAGGAACAGCGCGAACGGCAACTCCGGCACCGGGGCACCCGTCTCCGGCAACGGCTCCAGGTGCGGGTACATGAGTGGGGCCAGCCCCAGCCCCAGAAAGAACGGCACGGCGATGCCGGTCAGGGCGATGGCCATTGCCGCGCGCCAATTAGCCCCCCGTGATTCACGGGGGGCTAAATGTCGGAAGTCGAACTCCAACCCCACGAGGAACAAAAGCAGGATCAGCCCGAGCTGGCTCAGGACCGCGAACACCTGCGCGAGCAGCGGGTCGGACAGCTCGTGCGGCACCCCGGGGAAGGCGGGCCGGAACAGCCACGCCCACGCGTCCGGGGCGAGCCACCCGAACAGCGACGGCCCCAGCACCAGCCCGGCGACGATCTCGCCGACGACCGACGGCTGGCCGAGCCGCCGGCCGACGGCGGCGAACGCCCGGGCGGCGAGCAGGATGACGGCCAGTTGCAACAGCAGCGGGACGAGGAGCTGTTCGACGGACAGGTGGCGGAAGGCGTCGAGGCCGGCCGGGTCCATGGGTCACTTCTGGAGCAGGCCGGCGCTGGACTGAAAGAACCGCCGCCGCCGCTGCTGGGCCTGCGGGCCGGCGTCGTGCTGGCGGGCCTGGAGGTCGGCCAGGTTGGCCTGGCAGTACGGGCAGGCGACGGTTTGCAGGTGGAACTCGACGTAGTCCTGGTAATCCGGGTCGAGGGCTTGCAGGAGGAAGGACCCGAGTTGTTCCCGGGACGGGCAGCTGAGCCGGTGCCGCCGCCAGACCGCGCCGACGGAGTGTTCGCCGCGGTCCCGCTCCTGGAGGACCATGGTGAGCTGGCCGCGGAGGCCGTCGGAGTTGCGGAGCGCCTGCTCGACGCGGGCCGTCTCGGCGTCGGTCAGGGCGTCGTCGAGGTAGGCCCGGAGTTGCTCGCGGGTGATCTCGGTCATGGGGGGTATTGTACCACGACCGGTGCGACTGGCGAGCCGTCTAGAGTCACGCGGCCGGCCGCAGCGAGTCGTCAAGTGGGGGCTTGTTCTGGCCGGTGACCCCGCAGGTACTCACGCAGCGCTTCGTTCACCGCCGCCTCGTCGGCAAACGCCGCCGCTACATCGTCGGCCAGTCGCACGACCCGGAGACGTTCCCGGTACCGCGCCGCGTACTTTCCGCGGACGACACCCCGCATGGACCGGAAGTCGTATTCGCGCCGCAGGTCGTCGGCCGGGCCGGTGTTGTCAGGGGAAGTTGCCATCTTCGTAATCCCTCCGCTCGCCGCGGCTCGCCTCGCGGGCGCTGATGACTCGTATCTTTTCGCCGCGGTCGGTGTGGGACACCACCAGCAACCGGCCGTCGGCGGACACGCCCATGGTAATGTACCGATCCTCGTCGTCGGAGTGGTCCGGGTCGTAGCCGGTGAGCGACAGCGGGTCGGCGAACACGGTCATAGCTTCGGGGAATGACACACCGTGTTTGCGCTCATTCGCTTCTGCCTTGGCGTCATCCCACTCGAAGTCCATCGCTGCCTCCCTGGCCCATGTCCGCAGCCTACACCCGACAGGTCGTCGGCAACACGTCGTAGGTGAAGCCGCCCGCCGTCAGCGCCTCCAGGTGGGCCGGCAGGACTTCGTAGACTGGGTCGTCGCGGATCAGCCGGACCGGCGCGACCGCGATCATGGCGCGCCAGGCCTTGGCCCATTGAGTCTTCGGGAGGCGGATTGTCAGCATCGGCGTCTCCGCATGGGATGGTTCCGCCATTCTACCAACTGCCGGGTCCGGCGCAATCACGTCCCCGGCGGCCGCGTGTCCGTGATCAGTTCCGTCGGCCCCGGCGGTTCGGCCGGCAGCGGCGGGCCGGGGTCGATCTTCGGGTCGTCGCCCGCCAGGACCGCCCCCACCCATTTCTTGAACTTGCCGTCGAGGAAGTAGCGGTAGAAGTCCCGCCCGGGGCAGGTCGTCTGGCCGGGGGCGGCGTCGCGGTGGGTCCGCACGTGGTCCGCGTCGATGTGGTGCTGCCGCATCAGCCACGCCGTCAGCCGGACGGCCGACTCGATCTGGGCCTTGCTCGGCCGCTGGCGGTTGAAGTCGCCCATCAGCTCGACGCCAAGATTGCCGGCCAGCGAGTAGTTGGTGTTCGACTCCGGCTCGTACTCGACGGGCCGGCCCTCGAAGATGCGGCCATCGGGGGCGATGAGGAAGTGGTACGGCAGGTCGGGCCAGTAGGTGTTCCGCGGCGGCTTCTCGACCTCCGGCCGCCGCTTGCCCCAGGTCTGCATGTTGCGGACGAACTGGGCCGGGTCCTGCGAGTTGGTCCACAGGACGCCGGCGTGGTGGATGGTGATCCACCTGGGCGTGTGCTTGCGGGCGTCGGGGATCGGGTCGGGCTTGGAGCCCCACTGCTCGCGGGGGGACGAGCTTGTCCGGCTTCGGCACCGGGCGCGGCGCTGGCTCCTGCGCAATCGCTGCGGCGGCAAGACACAACCATGCGGCCAAACAGACACGGTGGAGGGACATTCTGCCTCCGAGGTCCGATTCAGCTATCCCCGGACGACGATCCCTGTCCGGGTCAGCTCGATGAATACATTCGACTGAAAGCTCTGGTCAATGCCGGGGAGCAATGGGACGACGAGTTGCTCAAGCTCGCGGTTGGTGATGTTCCCGGTCGAAACGAGCAACAGCTTCCCCGGCCGACCGGACAAGAGATGCGAATTCACGAAGTCCGCATCTTTGGTCACGACCACCCGTTGCTCACGGTCGGCCACGGCAATGACTTGTTGGTCCGTAGACCGGTTGCCGTCCGGCAGGTCGAGGGTGTGTTTCGCGTCCCCGCCGGCACCGACCAGCCAAGCGACCATCCGGCTGGGAAGCTGGGCGTCGATCAGGAACCTCATGGCCCCACCGGCTGGAGGCTTTTCGTGCGGCTGAGTTTGGTGGCGAACGTCAGGACGGCCAGCAAGTCGTCGCGCTCAAGGTCTTCGTAGTCGGCCAGGATTTCATCGAAGGTCATGCCGGAACTGAGCAGTTCTAACAGATTCTCGACCGGGTAGCGGAGGCCGCGGACGCACGGCTTGCCGTGGCAGATGGCGGGGTCGATGGTGATGCGGGAAAGGAGAGGGTCCATGCGCGCATTATAGCAGAGTCACTCGGCCTCCCCCGCCGCCTCCTGCAACTCCGGGAACACGTCCGCCGGCAGGCCCGCGTCCCGCACATGCTCGGCCAGCTTCCGCAGCGCCGCGAACCGGTAGTTCGCCACCTGTTGCTCACCGATCCGCAGGAACTTCGCCACGTCCCGGTTCGCCCACCCCTTCACCAGGAGCAGCTCCAGCACCCGCAGCCGCAGGTAGTCCCCCTTCTGCTGCCACTGCCGGACCAACTGCGCCAGCCCGCGGGCGATCGCCTCGCCCTCCAGCTCCATCCGCTCGGCAGACCGGGCCAGGCTCGACGCCCGCGGCTGGCCGCTGTCCACCTGGTTGTTCAGCGCCTCCGCCGTCGCCTCCGAGCCGGTCTGCACCGGCCGGCGGCCCATGCGGCGGAGTTGATCGGTGATCTTGTGGGCGGTGATGGTGAAGAGATAGGTCTGAAGCTCGCGCTTCTCGTCGAAGTTCGGCAGGCTGT
>DASXAN010000348.1:0-10411 GCA_036406755.1 Gemmataceae bacterium | reverse complement strand
CTAATCTGCCGCGTCCACCACGCCGCCAGCCCCAGCGCCAGCGGCAACCCGGCGAGCAGGTGCACGACCACCAAGCGCGGCGGGCCGAACGGGGCGACCGCCAACCCCAGGTCCGCCCGGCCGGCGTCGGCGGCGCACGTCAGCGCCAACCCCGGCACCGCCAGGGCCAGCAGCCCGCCCGCCCAGATCGCACCGCGCCCCGTCATGGCACCGCCGCCAGTTCCGGCTCAGCCCGGGCCGCGGCCGCCGGCGGCAGTACCGCCCCGAGCGCCCGGGCCGTGGCCGGCTGCCGCAGTTTCCAGATCAGCCCGTCGTAGGCGTAGTGGAGGAACCCGGCCCACAGGTTCAGGCCGAACCACCACGGGCTGTCCGCCGCCGTCGCCGCCAGCAGGCCGACCGCGAGCACGAACCCGGCCAGGACCGTCAGCCAGTGGCGGGCCAGCACCCGGAACGCACCGCCACCCCCCGCGGCCCGCCGCCGCCGGGCGTAGTGCGTCACCAGGGCGATGTACTCGACGGCGTGGAACAGGGCCCCCGCGGCGGTCAGGGCCAGCACCAGTGCCCCGGCCCGGGCCATCAGGGCCGCCAGCAGGGCGGCGTACAGGCCGACCACGCTGAGCAGGTACAAGGTCTTGCCGGGCCGGGCCCGCGGCCGGTCGAACACCGCCGGCAGCACCAGGGCGGCTGCCAGGGCCAGCGCCGCCCCGTCGAGCACCGGCAGCCACTCGGCCGCCGCCGGGACCGCCTCCAGCCAGCCGGTCGTCCACCCGGCCGTGCGGGCGATGACGTAGCAGACGAACAGCCGTAGGCCCCACTTCTCGAACACAGGCCGGCCGCCCCCGGTTTTCAGCGCGTAGACGCGGAGCACGCCGGCGTGCTGGGAGGCGAAGTGCCAGCCGTTCCAGACGTAGTCGATCAGTAACAGGCACAGGAACGTGCCGGTGGCGAGGTAAACGCCGGCGACGGCGGCCGCGATCAGGGCGGCCAGGGTCAGGAGCAGCCGCGGCCGGCCGGCCCGGCGGTCGGGGTCGGCGGCGACCAGCAGCAGCGTCAGCCAGCGGTGCGGGGTGGTGAGGAAGTAGACCTGCCAGAATTCGACGTGGACGGCCCCGTCGGCGGCGACATACCCGGGAACCAGGGCCAGGAGCCAGCCGAGGTTGGCGACGAACAGCAGGTCGAACGCCGGGCCGACCAGCCAGTCGGCCGGCGCGCCCGACGCGGCGGGGGGCGCGCCGGCCCGCCCCGCCGTCACGGCAGCGGGGCGGTCTTGATCTTCCACGACCCGTTTTCTTTCACGAACGACCATTCGACTTCGCCGGCGTCAGCCCCGGTCCGGTTGTCCGTCAGGCGGATTTTCAGGGTGGCGGCGTCCCCGGCGACGGCCGGCCGGCCGGGCGCGAGCGAGTACGCGGCCAGCTTCTTGAGCCGGTCGGCCGGCGGGACGGCCCCGGCCGCGAACAACTTCGTGGCCCGGCGGGCGTCGCGGGCGCCCTCGACCTGGGTGACCAGCTCGGCGACGGCGGACCCGTCCGGGTCGGCGGCGGCCGCCTCGGTCGGGCCGCGGCCGCACCCGGCCGCGGGCAGGACGATCAGGCAGGCGAAGAGGGCGCGGCGGGTCACGGTCGGGTTACTCCGGCCCGGCGGTTTCGCCGCCGCTGCGGGTGCACAGGGCGGACCACTTCGCCGGGTCGATACCGTCGGTGAAGAACCGCACCGACCCGTCGGCCAGGGCGGCGTTCACCCCGCCGGCGTGGCGGCTGCGGGCGGCGGCCCAGGTGAACCCGTCGGTCTGGTAGTTCGACCCGCAGTACAGCGGGTCGGACGGCGGGATGCCGGTCTCGCACGCCGGGATGCGGTCGTTCGTCTTGGAGTTCGGCGTCGTGTGGCCGGTGAACGAGCTCCCCCCGGCCCCCGGGATGAGCATCACCCCCCGCCAGTCCCGGTTCCGGCCGGCGACGTGCGTCGAGTCCGGGCCGAGCACGTCCACCGTGTACGCCAGGACTTCGCTCAGCAGCAGGGTGTTCGACGTGCCGTCGCCGAAGTCGTTGGCGAGCTTGACGCCCTTGCCGTAGCCGTACCGGGTGGCGTACGACCATGCCCCGCCGGCGTCCTTGACCGAAATGTTCGGCACCACCCCGAACGCGCCTTGCATCTTCGGGTCCGGGTTGGCGTTGGACCCGGAGAACCCGGGCGGGACGGCGTGGATGAACGAGTCCCCGCCGAAGTTGGCCGCGTAGTTCCCCTTCCGCAGGTTCTGGAGGCTCAGCTGGCTGGTGAACATGACGTCGTTGTTGTCGGCCGACGGGCACCGCATGTAGACCCGCATCGGGTCCTGGATGTCCAGGTCCGGCCGCCGCTCCGGGCACCCGTCGATGTTGTCCCACGGGCACGCCTGATCCAGGTCGGTTCCGGCGATGGCCCCGTCCACGATCTTGGCCAGCGTCGTCTGCTCCATCTGGGCGAAGATGTGCATCGACCACGGCGGGCCGTACACGGCCGTGTTGCCCGACCCGCGGGACCCGTTGCCGCCGATCCACCACAGCTCCACCGGCGACTCGCCGGGGGTGGTCAGGCCGGCGTGCGGGACACCGGGCGGCAGGCTACCGTAGCCGGACTCGTAGTTGTGGCAGGCCAGGGCCATCTGCTTGAGGTTGTTCTGGCACTTGGTGCGGGCGGCCGCCTCCCGCACCTTCTGGATGGCCGGCAGGAGCAGGCCGATCAGGATGGCGATGATGGCGATCACGACCAGCAGCTCGATCAGGGTGAAGGCGCGGCGGGTGCGGAGCATGGCGTCCTCCGGGGGGTACGGCTGGACTGCCGGGCACTTGTAGCCGCGGGCCGTGAAGGACGTGTGTGCGGTGCGGATAAGAATTGAAGAAACCGTAAGACTTGATCGCGCTGATTCTTGCGGCCTCTGGGCGTCCGCACCGGCCGGACCGCCGCTCACGACACCAGCGCCCGCCGCCGCTGGTACTCCCGCAGCATCGCCCGCTTCGCCGCCGCGTCGTCCGCCCCGCGGAGCCGGCTGGTCAGGAACGCCAGGTACCCGAAGCTGGCCACCGCCACCGCCAGCGCCGCGGCGTCCAGGTCCCGCTTCAGGCACGTGTCGTACAGGCCGTGCAGCACCATCGGCACGCCGATGACCACGAACACCGGCCCGATCCAGTCGTGCCAGGTGTCGGCGGCGTTGAACAGGTCGCGCCGCAGGTACAGCGTGATGGCGACCGACCCGGACCAGATGGCGTGCAGGGCGACGCAGGACAGGAACCGGACGGCGTACGCGCCCGGCCCGGAGATGCCGTTGTAGTACCGGCCCGAGTACAGGATGCCCTCGGCGATGCCGAACCCCGCCCCCGACGCCAGGCCCCAGATGAACAGGCCCCGCCAGTTGGTGCCGCCGTCGTCGTCCCGGTGCCAGAACAGGGGGACGGCCTTGACGAGCTCCTCGCACAGCCCGACGCCGAGCGTGAACCCGAGGAAGCTGAGCACGAACCCGTTTTCCGGGTCGCCGGCCGCCGAGTACGAGAAGGCGATGAACTTCAGGACGTAGAAGAACAGCGTGACCAGCCCGCCGCCGATCATCACCCGGCCCTCGGTGAACGCCGCCAGCACCTGCACCAGGGACAGGAAGCCGACGCCGACCGTCGCCGTCGTCAGGCCGACGGCCAGGACGTGGACCGGGTGGGCCGACCCGTCCGACGCCAGGAACATCATGAACGCCAGGAAGAGCACGGCGGCGAGGGCGGCCAGGCCCCAGTGCCAGCCGGTCGAGCGGGGCAGGGCGGCCCCGACCAGGCGGTGGTCGGGCATGGCGTTGATCAGGTCGTCGAGCGATTCGGCGTGGGCGGCCGCGGCCAGGATCCGCTGCTGCTCTTCGGGGCTGGCCTTCTCCAGGGTTTCCGCGATGTGGGCGGCGATGGAGTCGCCGTGGCCGGACAGCAGCGACACGGCCAGCGGGATGAGGGCGAGGGCCAGCAGCCAGTGCAGGTGCCGCAGCCACAGCGGCGGGTCGTTGGTCGTCAGGGGCGGCAGCGTCGCGGCGGCGGGCCGGGGCCGCGGCGGGGCCGGCGGTCGCGGTGCGACGGCGGCCGGTTCGGCGGGCCGTTGCGGCTCGGCCCGGGGCGGGGCGGGTTCGGCCGGCCCGTCGGCGTCCAGCAGGGCGGCCGCGGCGGCCTCCAGGTCCGGCGGCGGGACGGTGAACGGCCGGCCGCAGTTCAGGCACGAGACGGTCCGGCCGGCCAGCTTGTCGGGGGCCTTGTGCCCCTTGCCGCAGGCCGGGCAAGTCGCCGCGATGGGCATGGTGGGCGTCCTCACGGGGCGGGCGTGCCCGGCCGGGCCGTGGCGCCGCCGGGCTCGATCCACCCGATTTTACTCGGCCCGCGGCCGGTGGGGAAATGAACCCGACGGGCGGCGGCGGTGAGGGCCGGGGGCCGAAGTTGCCGCGGCCGCCGACTGTGCCGACCGGCCGGGATGCCGCCGCCCCGTGCCGGTGAAATGGCAGGACCGGGCCGCGCCGGGTTCTGCCGTCCGGGAGCTCCCGACATGCGCGAACGTTCCGGTGGATGTGCCACCGTCCTTCGAATGCCCCCGTCCCACGAAGCCTGTGGAAACTCATTGAACGCCACGCCGAGAAGGCGTACCATCTCGGCACCGCCGGTTGCAGTCCCGCAACCCGCGGCCACGCTCGGGGAATCGCCCGATGGATGCCTATCGTCAGCCCGGCCGCCTGTGCCTGGTCGTTGTTGGTGCCTGCCTCGCGCTTGCCCGGCCGGGGCCCGCGCAAACCTACACGTGGGTCTCCCAGACCCCTGGCAACTGGAGCAACCCGGCCAACTGGCTGACGCCGCCCGGCGTGCCGGTGTCGGGGACCGGCACGGTCGTCGAGTTCGACCTGGTAGGGGTGAACTCGTCGTTCAACGCGACGCAGGACATCAGTCCCACATTTCAAGTCAACCAATTCGTCTTCAACGTCTTCGGCAACATCGGGCCCAATGCCGTCCCCGCCGCAGGAGGACAGCCGATCGCGCTCGTGGCCAACGGGCCGAGCCCGCCCGCCATCCTCCAGAACAACTTCGGCATCGGCGGCGTCTCCGCGGCCCTCCCGTCCGGGACGCTGATCGGCGGCGGCGGCACGGGGGCGCTGAGTGTCGGCGGCACGCTTGCGGGGTCCGTCACCCTGGACGGCAATGCGAACCTGTCCGTGGGACTGGTCCTTCCCACCGGCGGCGACGCGACCTTCAACGGGACCGGGCGTCCGACCGTCACCCTCCAGGGGTTGAGCGGCACGACCAACCGCGTCATCCTCGATTTCGGCCCCGGTGCGGTCTCCCTCGGCTCGTCCGCCGCGTACACGGCCGCCAACGGGGTCGAGCTGCGGTCCGGGACGATGACCCTGGCCGGGACGAACAACCTCCTCGGGGCGGCGACGAACGCCCTGGTCGTCAAGGGCGGGACGGTCGCATCCGTCTCCTCCTCGGCCAACACCCTGATTACCCTGCCGAACCCGATCCGCCTGGACGGCAGCGACCTCGTCATCACCGGCACGACGGCCCTCACCCTCCAGGGGGCGATCACGACCGTCTCCGGCACCCCCGGCCTGCGGATCGCCGACAGCCTTCGGGTGACATTGCTCAACTCTGCGGACCACCCTGGCCCTACCGTGATTGGACCGAACGCCCCCATCGGCAGCAGCGTCTCCCTGGCGTCGTTGACCCTGGACACCGACGCCGGCACCGGCAACGCCGGCCGGCTGACGGCCACGTCGTCGATCGCGGTCAACCGCGGCGGGATGTTGACGCTCTCCAACGCCAACGGGGTGAACAATGACCGCGTTCCGACCGTCCCACTGGCCCTCAACGGCGGTCAGCTAGCGTACAGCCCGCTCGCCGGCGCGGCCAATAGTGAGACGTTCGGCGACCTGACGTTGCGCGGCCAGGCGGTCATCTTCGTCCCGAACAGCACCAACCCCGCGACCACGACGGCCCTCCAGTTCGGCACGCTGACCCAGGGCAGCAGGGGGACTCTTAATATCGTCGGCCCGGTCTCCGGCGGCCCGGCGTCGGCCGCGGTGTCGAAGCTGACGTTCGCGGCCCCGTTGACCGGATTGGCCGACCCGCTCGGCGGCGGCCCGACCAATCTGCCCGTCGTCCCGTTCATCAGCGGGAATTCCACGTCCAACTCGGACTCGAGCCCGCGTGACTTGTACACGCCGGACGGCAACGGCGTGCGGGCCCTCGGTTCCGCAGAGGTCGACACGGTTGCCGCGGGCGGCGCACTCGTCCCGCACACCAACAACCTGGTGACCGGGTCGCCGGCGCCACTGGCACCCGGGACGACGGTCCGCGTCAACGCGCTGCGGAGCGGATCGGCGATTGGCGGTGCGTTCACGGTCTTCGGCGGGACTGGGAGCACCCTCCAGGTGTACAGTGGGCAGGTCGTGGCGCTGGCCAACACGACGCTGAGCATGCCGGTCTTGGATTTCGCCGATCGCACCGGCTACCTGTTCGTCGGCTCGGGCATCACCGTCAATTCAAGCATCACCGGCTCGGCGGGACTGGTAGTGACCGCGGAGGGACAGCGCAGCAGCGGCCAGGTGACGCTCCGAACGGCCAACCCGTTTACGGGCGGCCTCACCATCAACGGCACCGGCCAGAACGGCGCCGCGATCCTCAGTTTCACGGCGGACGACCAACTTGGGGCGGCCGGTGGCGGGATCACCCTGGCCGGTGGCCAGTTGCAAATGAACGCACCCGGGGCGGTGACGGTCGCCCGCCCGCTGACGGTGACCGAGGCCGACGGCACGATCTTCGCCGGCGGGCCGCTGACGTATGACCTGACCGGGTCGACCGGCCCCGGCCGTCTCACCTTGGGCGGGACCAACCTCCGAGTCACTGGCACGGGCGGCTGGACCGGTGGGACCAACATCACCGCCACCACCCTGCAGTTCACCGGCGAGCAGAACTTCGGCCCGGGTCCGATCAACCTGTTCGGCACCCTCAAGGCTGTTTCCGCCGGGACGCTTACCCGAACGATTGTTTCCAACTCGGGTCAACTCGATACCGCGGGTTTCGACTGGACCTTGTCCGGAACCATTCAGGGAACCGGATTCACCAAGTCCGGCGCCGGCACGCTCACGGTCACCACGCCACAGCCGCTCACCGGCGGCGTCAGCTTGACGGCCGGGGCACTGACCCTGACTGGCAACGGGGCCTTCGGCAACGTGAGGAGCGTGAGTGTGCCCCGCGGTGACACGTTGACGCTGGACGACACCGCCGGCAACTTTCCGAACCGTCTGCCGGCCCAGGTCAGTTTGGGCGGCGAGCTAGTCGTCCGGGGCAACGCGGCGGGCACCGCCGAGAGCACCGGCACGCTGTTCATGTCGTCATCGTCGTCGACGCCCGCGGTGGTGAGTCTGCGGCCGGCACCCGGGGCGTCGGTCGAATTGCACGCCGCGGGCTTTTTTGGCAACACCGGCCTCCCTTTGGTGGTCCGGGGTCCCGGCCTCGGCGGGAGCGGTCCGAACACCTCGCGGCTGACGTTGTCCTCCCCGCCGCAGACGGTGGGCGGCATCGTCCCCAATGTGCTCATTGACTTCGACCCCGTGGCCGGCACCGGCAGCTTCCTGACCCGCTACGACCCGGTCCAAGGCTTGGTGCCAGTAAACCCCGGCGCGGCCACGGCGGTGATCCAGAACGCCGCCCCGACCAACACGCCGACGACCGCGGACGTTCTCGTCTCGAACGGCGTCACCCGCGACGCGGCCAACACCATCGCCTCGCTGACATTTGCCCCCGGCGCCACGCTCACCGCCGAGGTGCCGACGAACAGCACCCTGAACCTGACGTCCGGCTCGCTGTTCGTCCGCGCCGGCGGCGCGGTCACGGTGTCCGGCGTGTCCTTCGCCACCCCGACCGGCGTTCGCTTTCGGCCGTTCACGAACTCCGACCTGACGGTGGCGGGCCTCGCGGCCGGGGACCGGGTGGAGAAAAACGGGACCGGCAGCCTGACCTTCACGGGGCCCGTCACGGTGGCCGGGTCAATCAGTGTCGTCGCCGGGTCGGTCACCCTCACCGCCGACTCGACCGCCAGCGGTCTAAGCGGGTCCGGCACGGTGACCATCGGACCGGGGGCGACGTTAACGTTGAACGGCGGGTCGACGTTGTCCGGCCCGCTCAACGGGGGCGGCAACCTCGTCCGCACCGCCAACGCGCAATTCTCCCAGGCGTTCGGCGCCGTCAACCTGACCGGCGACATCGAAAACCGCGGCACCAGCCTCCAGCTTCTCGGCCCCGTCGGGCCGGCGCCGGGGAGCCGACTCATCCTCGGGGACAACGTCCCCTCGTCGGTGTCAGCCGTGTTCAACATCGGCCCGGGGGCGACGATCGACCGCGATTTCATCGTGACCGCGTCCAACGCGGCGGCGGGCACGGTGGTCCGCAGGGTCACCGTCCCCGGCATCACGGCCCCGGTGACGTTCACCGGACCGGTAACGCTGAACCACTCGCTCCAGGTGGACCGCGACACCGTCGTCACAGGGTCCACGGCCATTCCGACGGTGACCTTCGCCAACGCGGTGACGGGCCCGGGGCAGATGATCGTCGCCACTTCGAACGTCAACCTGGCGACCGTCAATTCGTTCACCGGCGGTGTCGCCTTCACCTCAACCGTCACCTCCGCCGTGGTGCTCGGCGTCGGTGACAACGGGTCGTTGGGTCTGGGACCGTTGACCGTCACGACCGCCGGGATGTTGCGGGCCGACAACGGGCCGCGAACGCTCGCCAACCCGGTGACGTTTGCCGGCGGCACCTACCTGGGGCTAACTGGAACTAATGCCCTCACATTGACCGGCCCGACCGATCTGAACGGCGGCACGCGGAGCGTCGAGAACGCGGCCCCGGGTGCCGTCCTCACCCTGGGCGACGTGATCGGCACCGGCGCCAGCAACCTGCGGGTCAACCAGGCCGGGGCCATCCTGTTCGCCAACCACGGCGCCGTCCGGCTGGCCGGGACAGGCAGCTATGCCGGCACGACCAGTGTCGCCGCCGGGACGTTTCTCGTGGACGGGACCCTGACCCCTTCGACCAGCGCCGTGACCGTCAACGGCGGCGCGGCCCTGGGCGGCACGGGCACGATCAACCGGCCGATCTCGGTGAGCGGCACGCTCGCGCCGGGCGACAGCCCCGGCATCCTGACCGTGACGCAGCCGGTGACCATGGCGGCCGGCTCGGTCTTTGCCGTCGAGGCGGACGGCCCGACCGCGGGGGCAAACGGCTACGATCAGCTCAACCTGGCCGGCGGCGGGTCGATCGGCCTCGGCGGCGCGACCCTGGTGCTGTCGTTCGGCAACGGCTACGTGCCGGCCGACGCCACGCACGGCGACACGCTCACCATCATCTCCGGGGCGTCATCGCTCACCGGCCAGTTCGCACAAGGGACGAGCATCGTGGTGAACGGTCAGTACCCGGCCCAAATCCTGTACGGGCAGACGCCGGGGACGGTGCAGGTCCAGTTCCAGCCGATCCCGGAGCCGTCGGCGCTCTTACTCGCCGGCTTGGGTGCCGGAGTGGTTTCGGCAGCGCGACGTCGTTGGCGGGCGCAGGGGACAACGAGGCAGCGGGGCCGTCCGTGAGGCGATCGGGCAGTTGCCGTAACAGCGGGCGAAAAAACCAAGAGGTCGAAGCCGCGGGGCTTCGCCCTCGGTCGTAATCCGGTCGGCGGAGGGTGTGGGATTCGAACCCGCGGGGGGGGTCGCCCCCACGACAGTTTCAAGACGATTGCACTCCCCCGCGTGCCCCGAGCAGCGACTCACTCCCGTCAACCGCCCGCCGAACTCGGCGGACTGCTTGGCATTTTTGGCTCAGCCCCCGACAGCCTCGGCGATCCGCTCGTCCGGCCGGGCCGCCCGGGGCGGCGTCCGCGGTCAGCAAGACGCGGGCCCGGGCCGCCGTGCGAGCGGATGCGTTGCCAGCACGGATCGACGCCGGCGGCCGGGCGGCCGGTTCAGACCACGATCATCGTGCCGGACATGCCCTGGTTCAACCCGAAGACCGGCCCGAAAGTCGGCCCGAACAGGCCGGTCGCCAGCGGCGACGGGAACGCCCCCGACGAGTTGCCGACCCCGAGCAGGTCGACTCCGAGCGGGGTCGATGAGAACGGCGTCAACGGGGTCAGGAAGGGGGTCGGGCCGACCAGGATCAGTTGGCTGGTGCCGAACGCCCCCGTCGGCCCGGCGCCGAGCAACAGCTGGCCGGGCGTCACGATCGGGGCCGGCGTCACGCCGCCGGTGAACCCGGCCGGGAACGCGAAGACGCTGGCCAGCGTCTGCCCGCCGACCGCGTTGAACACCTTGACGTGCGGCCCGCCGCCCGGGCCGGCGGCCGCGACCACCTCGGCCCGGCCGTCGCCGGTCAGG
>DASXAN010000347.1:0-4576 GCA_036406755.1 Gemmataceae bacterium | reverse complement strand
CCGGGCCGCGACGGAACCTGGCCGGGGCCGGGTGGTTCGCCCGGTTCAGGCCCGACGGGCGGCAGTACGCGACCCTGCCGCCCCCCGGCGTTGCGAACACAGTGGCCGAGCTGTGGGACGCGGACACCGGCCGGCCGACGGGGTCGCTTCCCGGCCCGGAGCCGACGATCTTCCTTACGTTCTCCCGCGACGGCAACCGGGTCGTCGGCTATTTGTCATCTCTAGCAGCGCCCCAGATAGAGACGTTGCTAGCGTGGGACCGGGCCGCCGACGGCCGATGGGCCGACCCGGTCACCGTCGGCGGCACTCATGGGGCCGGGTATTTCCGCGCCTTTCTCGCCGACGGCCGCACCGTCGTCACCGCCGACCAGGACCATGTGCTGGCCTGGAACCCGCCGGCACCGCCACGGCCGCTGACCATGGACCGGCCCGGACCGACGTCGCTCGCCGTCGCCGCCGCCCTCAGCCCGGACGGGACCAGCCTGGCCGTCGGCTGGCTGACGGCCGAAGAAGAAAATCGACACTGGCCCTCGGTCGTCGTGTACGACACGGCGACGTGGCGGCGGCGGTTCGCCGCCGAGTTGCTCGACCGGCCGACCGTGCCGCCGGCCAAGGGCGGCGCGTATCGGGTGTCGCTGGCGGGGATGGAATTCGCCCCGGACGGCCGCACACTGGCCGTCGTCGGCGAGGGCAACTGGGGTCTGATCCAGCCGGCCGGACAGCTCGTCCGAACCTTCGTTTGCGTCCTCGATGCGGCGACCGGAGCATTGCGGTCGCGGCTGGTCGACCACTACGGCCCGGCGTTCACCGCCGACGGCCGGTCACTCCTCTCCGTCCGCCAGACGCTGACCGCGGACGAGCTGACCATGACGGACCTCGACACCGGCCGGGGGCACATCGTAGCGGCGTACCCGCGCCAGGTCGGTCCCTGGAGCGCCGTGACGCCCGCCTATGGCCGGTACGCCTACCGCCGCGCCTGGTTGGCGTGGCCGACCCGTGTGGCCGACGGCCGCATCCTGGCAGTCCGCACCGCCGACCCGCCGGAGGACGCGGTATCGGATCGCCTGGCAGAATGGTCGGTCCGATACCTCCATCGGCCGATCAACCCGCACCTCGACGCCCGGCTGATCGACGCGGCGACGGGGCGAGAGCTTGCCGCGATGTGGACCGCTTTTTCGATGTGCGATCGCGCCACGATCGCCCCCGACGGCCGCACCCTCGTTGTGCCGGGTGGCCCGCCGACAACGCCTGGTTCGGAGGGGGACGAGGCCGGCACCATCTGGGACTTGCCCCCGCGGCAGCCCGTCGCCTGGCTCGCCGCGGCGGCCGGCGGCTGGATGGCGGTCGTCCTCGGCTTGGCCGTGGTGGTCCGCCGCCGAGTGCGGGCTCGCGCGGGGTAGGCCTCGGGACGAAGCGCGGCCGCCGGGCGATCCGGCGGCCGGCCCCAACTCCAGGGCGGGCCGTGGGACGCGGGCGAGTCGGTCGAGCGTCTGCGGTTCGAGTGACGCGGCGGAAACGGGGTGGCGGATGCGGTTCCGGCTCCTGATTGCGGCGGCATGGCTGGCGGGCCTAGCGGCCGTGGCGGCCGTCGTGCCGGCCGGGCCGCGGCGGACGCTGGCCGGGCCCGGGCTCTTCCGCGGGTTCACGCCCGACGGCCGGCAGTATGTGACGGTCACGCCCGTGGACGTCGGCGGCGACCCGCACACGGTGGCGACACTGTGGGACGCGGACACCGGCCAGCCGACCGGCGTGATCCAGGGTCCGGGGCCTGCGTACGACCTCACGTTTTCCCCAGACGGCGGCCGGGTTGTCGGATACTACTGGCAGCCGGAAGCCCCTCACCGCGGGACGTTGGTCGTGTGGGACCGCATGGCCGACGGCCGGTGGGCGGCACCGGTCACCACCGATGCCGGTTCCGGGGTCGCGTTTTTCCGCATTTTTCTGGGCGACGGCCGCACTGTCGTCAGCCCCGACCGAGACGGCCTGATCCTCTGGAACCCGCCGGCCCCGCCCCGACGACTGGCGGTGGACTCACCCGGGCCGAAGTCGTTCGCCGTCGCCGCCGCCGTCAGCCCGGATGGGGCGGAACTCGTCGTGGCGTGGTTGATGCCGAACGAACGAAACTGGCAGTGGCCCTCGGTCGCCGTCTACGACCCGACGACCGGGCGGACGCGGTTCGCCCGCGAGTTGCTGGACCGACCGGAACACCCCATGAGCGGCGCGTATCAGGTCGGGATTGAGCGGGTCGAGTTCGCCCCCGACGGTCGCACCCTGGCGGTCACCGGGAACGCCAATTGGGGACTGATTGAGCCGGCGGGCCAGCTCGACCGGTACTTCGTGTGTCTGCTCGACGCGGCGACGGGTGCGGAGCGGGCGCGGCTGGTCAGCCACCGGGGACCGGCATTCTCCGCAGACGGCCGGACGCTGGTGTCCGTCCGCCAGACGCTCACCGCCGACGAGCTGACGGTAACAGACCTCGGCACTGGCCGGGGGCGCGTCGTGGCCGAGTACCCACGGCAAATCAAGTGGGGCGGGATGACGCCCGGCAGCGGCTGGTTCGCCCTCCGCCGCGATTGGCTGGCGTGGCCGACCCGCGTCGCCGACGGCCGCATCCTCGCCGTCCGCACCAACGACCCGCCACCGGGCGCACTGCGCGAGCGGTTGGCCGGGTGGTCGGCCCGGTATCTCAATCGGCCGATCAAACCGTACGTAGATACCCGCGTGATCGACGCGACCACGGGGCAGGAACTCGGCGCCATCCGTGCCAGCATCCCATACCCGGATTTCGCGACGATCGCCTCCGACAGTCGCTGCGTCGCCGTCCCGGGAGACCGGTCCGCACCACCTCAACCGCCCGGTACGGAAACCGACACGCTCTGGGACCTGCCCCCTCGGCAGCCGATGTCATGGCTCGCCGCGGCGGCCGCCGGCTGGACGGCGATCGTGCTCGGACCGGTCGCCCTGATCCGCTTCCGCCGGAACCGGAGGCGGAAACGAACCGGGGCGGCCGTCACACCCGCGTGACGGCCGCCCCGGCGAGCTGACGACTTCGCCTACTTCTTCCGCACCAGCTTCAGGGCGATCTTGTGGCCGTCGGCCGGCTTGCCGTCCTGCCACGCCTGCCACCACCACTCGATGTGGTCGTCGTCCACCACCGTGATCGTCCCCTCGTGCATGTGCATGTCCTTGGCCGCGTCCAGGTTCGTCCCGCCGACGAACTTGAACGCCAGCTTGCCCTTCGGGGCCGCCGGGTCGAGCTTCAGCCGAGGCTGGTTACCCAGCGCGCAGTAGTGCGTCAGCACCACGTCCTTGCCATCCAGGTGGTAGACGGTGACCATCTCGTGGCCGGTGCCGGGGAAGATCGACTCCTCGACGGCGCTGCCGGCCGCGATCACCTTGAACACCGACACGACCTGGGCCGTCGGCTGGCCTTTGTCGTCGGCCGCCACCCAGGTGCCGGCCAGCTTCTTGAGCTGGTCCAGGCCCGGGTTCGGGGCCGCCTTCTCGGCCGCCACCGCCGTCGTCGCCAGCACCACCGCCGCCGCCAGTCCGCCGAGCCACGTCCGTCGCAGCATGATGAGTCTCCCGCACGAGAAAGGGCCGCGTTCGTCCGGCCGGCGCCACGCGCGCCGGCCCGCCACCGGGACAACGATCCGGCCCGGTCCGTTTCGACAGGAAAACGCGTCACCGATCACCGGAACAGCGGCGGCGGCCCCTCCTCCAGCGTCTTCCACTGGATCGGGTACTGGCCCAGGCCGAGCACGTCCGCCACCCAGCAGTGGACCCGCTTGGTGCAGATGATCCAGTCCGTATAGCTGACGGTGATCCAGTAGCTGGCCGTGTCCCCGAAATTCGTCCGGCCGATTCGTACCCGGCGGTTCTCCGGGTTGAACGACGTCAGGGCGTGAATGCAGTTGCTCACCCGGTGCGGGTCCCGGAACCAGTCGATCGTCTTGTACCGGACCTCCCCGCTCTCCAACCTCTGCTTCTGCTTCAGCGCCCGGCAATACAGCTCGGGCTCGATCTGGTACGGCCCGAACGCGGTGACGTGCTCCCACTGGGACAGGGCGATGTCGAACGTCGTGGGCAAGTCGAAGTTCCGGCCGGGCTCCGCGCACGGCGTGTTGACCGTCATCTCCACCTTGCACGGCAACCAGCTGATGGTGAACCACTCGGGCGGGCCGGCGTCCGGGGCCGGCGGGCCGCACGGCCCGCAGCCAGGGAAGTGGACGAACACGGCCCAGGAGTGGGAGTACTTCGGCCGCGGCGGCTTCGACTCGGCTCCGAAGACGATCACGTAGTAGGTGTCGGCCCGCGCGGTGCCGAGGGCGGCGAACAGGGCGATCGCGGCGGCCCAGTAACGGGCGGTGCGAAGCATGGTGATCATCCCGGGGGTCGCGGGGAACGGGCGTCGGCCGGCGCGGGCGCAACACCGGCTGTTAAGAACTTCGCCCCCGGCCCGGTCCGGGGCCAGTGAATGCGCCCGGGTCCGACGGGAAACCAAGCCTCGAGGGCCGTGCCGCCGCTCCAGCTGACAGGGTCTTGCAGGAGGGATTTGACGATCGGGAAACCGGCG
>DASXAN010000346.1:0-7897 GCA_036406755.1 Gemmataceae bacterium | reverse complement strand
GCCGGCCGGGACGAACAGCGTCATCTGCCCCGACTTGCGGGCGACCGGCTCGGCCACCGACTTGTGCAGCCACCGCACCCGGCCGCCGTGCTGGTGTGTCGCCAGCACGATCAGGTCGGTCGGGTGGGCCTCGGTGTAGTGGACGACGGACCGCACCGGGTCGTCGTCGCGGCCTACGACCTTTTTTACGTCGATGCCCAGCCTGGGCACCGCCGACTTCGGACTCCCCGGCGGCAGCATCCCCCACCGCTCCAGCGTCTCGCGGACGCCGGGGAAGTCGGTCCACTCCGCCTCCGCCGTGGCGGCCACGTGGATCAGGGTGAGCGTCGCCCGGGCGATGACTGCCGCCTTGAGGGCGTGGGCGAAGGCCACCCGGCTGGCGTCGGAGAAGTCCGACGGGTGCAGGATGGTGTCGAGGATCGGCGACATGGCGGAAGGCGGATTGTCCGTGCTCAATGGCGTCCTCCGGGGCGTTATCGGTCGGGTTGGTGCGACTGCTCCCGCAGCCAGCGGGCGTGGTGCTCGCGGATCACGGCGACCGCCTCGTCGCCGGTCGCCAGGCATTGGGGAATGGCCATGTCCGCGGCGCCGGCCAGCGGCGGCTGGGCCGCCAGCATGTGTCGTTTCGCCCAGTCCACCAGCTCGGGCCACATCTTGCCCACGAACAGCAGCGGCGTATCGGCCATGTGCCGCACCTGGAGGAGCTGCCAGATCATCGTCGCCTCCAGCACCGTCCCGATCCCGCCGGGGGCGACGACGAAGGCGTCCGACGCCAGGACGAAGTGGTGCAGCCGGGTGAAGAACGTCCCGTGCGTGAACGCCTGCTCGACGAACGGGTTGACGTCCTGCTCGAATGGCAGATCGACCCGGATGCCGACGGACCGGTTCAGGCCCGGGGCGCCGGCCGCCGCGGCCCCCTCGTTGGCGGCCTGCATCAGGCCCGGCCCGCCGCCGGTGACGATGTCGCAGCCCAGCTCCGTCAGCGCGGCCGCGACCCGCTTGACCTCGTCGTAGCCGAAGGTGCCCGGCCCGGCCCGGGCCGAGCCGAAGATCGTCACCCGGTACCGGTCCCGCTTCGACGGCCGCAGCCGGGTCAGGTCGTTGACGGCCTCCCACAGCCGGTAGACCGTGCCGACGAGGACCTGCTTGACGGCGTCCTCGTCCGCCAGGCTGACGGTCTGCGGGTCCGTTCGGGCTGAGCCCTCGCCACTCATGGCGCCCTCCACGGGAGTCGTCGTGTTGCCCGCCGCCGTGTGAACAACAGTACCCGAGCCCGTTCGCCGGACCACTGGACCTTGGTCCAAACCGCCGCGCGGCCGGCTGCACTACGATCACCACGGTCGCCGCGGACCCGATTGCGGTCCAGGGCACAAAGAGGGGGAGCCCTGGCCATGGGCCGAATCGCCGACGGCGTCGTCGCCGCCCTGATGCTGGCGACGGCAGCCGGGATCACGCTCTGGATGGGAGGCGCGATCTATTACGACATCTGCCGCGGCACCCGGTGGGGGCGGGTCGTCGCCGCCGGCTGGGTGGTCGGCGTCGTGGCGCTGTTCGCCGGCTGGGAACCGCTCTGGCGGCCGTTCGCCGTTCTGGTCGGCGTCCTGGCGGTGTTCCTGGGCTGGTGGCTGCGGCAGAAGCCGAGCCAGGACCGCGACTGGGACCCGTCCGTGGCCGTGCTGCCGCGGGCGGTCCGGAAGGGTGACACGATCACGATCGAGAACGTCCGCAACTTCGACTACCGTTCGCTCGACGATTTCACCCCGCGGTACGAGACCCGCACGTATCGCCTCGCGAATCTCGCGGCCATCGACGCCATCCTCTTCAACTGGGGCTCGGCGGTGATGAGCCACCCGGTCCTGGTGTTCGACTTCGGGCCGGACGGCCGGGTCTGCATTTCGATCGAGGTGCGCTACCAGCGGGGGCAGAAGTACCTGATCCTCCGCAGCCTCTACCACTACTACGAGCTCATCTTCCTGGTCGCCGACGAGCGCGACGCCGTCCTCCGCCGGACGAAGTACGGGCCGAGCCAGGAGGCGGTCCTGTACCGCCTCGTCACCACGCCGGACGAGCGGCGGGCCGCGTTCCTGGACTACGTCGATGCGATCAACGCCCTGTGCCGGGCGCCGCGGTGGTATAACGGCCTGTGCACGAACTGCACGACCACGTTCTACCGGCTGCCCCACAGCCGGTGGCGGTTCGATTGGCGGATCCTCGTCAACGCCCGGCTCGACCGGGCCCTCTACGCCACCGGACGGCTGGACCGGACGCTGCCCTTCCCGCGGCTGCGGCGGGCCGCGTACCTCAACGACGTCGCCAACGCCGCTCCCGATGACGGGTTCGGGGACTACATCCGCCGCGAGCTGGAGAGGCGCCGCCATGAGCGATGACATCCTCCCGTTGCTGAAAGTCCACGAGTACTTCCGCGGCCTGCCCGATGCGGCCCTGAGGGAGGTCGCTCAAACCGGACAGGTCACCCATCACCCCGCCGGCAGTGTCGTCCACGAGGCGAACGTCCTGCTCACGACCGTCGGCTTCGTCCTCCGCGGGCGACTCAAGGCCGTGCGGATCGACGCCCGCGGCAACGAGTCGTTCTTCCGGATGATCGAGCGCGGCGAACAATTCGGGATGATGGTCGGGGCGCTCGACGAGCCGGTGCCGGTCCGCGTCGTCGCCCTGGAAGCCGCCACGCTCCTGACCCTGGACTACGAGCGGGCGATGGAGTTGACGATCACCCTGCCGGACCTGCGCCGCTTGTGGCTGAAGTCCTACGCCAGAAGCCTGCGGAAGGAGTTCCTGGGGGCCGCCCCCCGGCAAGCGCCGATGCTGCTCGCGCTCGTCCACGAATCGCCCGCCACGCACTGGGCGGCCGAACGACTCGTCGACCGACTCCACGGCGTCGGCGAGAAGCTCGCCGTGTTCAGCGACTCGGACGGGTGGCACGGGCCGCCGGACGTGCGGTTCCGGTCCCTGCTCGAGAACGGCGTCGATCTGGAACCTGAGCAGGTCCGCCGGCAGGTGGCCGAGTGGCAGGACGCCAACCGCGTCATCTTCGACATCCGGGCCGGCCGGAATCCGGAGCGGACCGAGCGGGCGATGAACCTGATCGATCGCGCGGTCTTCTTCGTCCCGGCCGGCGCGAGCGACGCCGCGATGAGCCGCCTCCGGTCGCTGGACGTGCCGGGCCGCGGCTGGCGGGACAAGACCGGCGTCGCCTGGCTGCTGGAGGGCGGCCGCCCGGCCGCCCCGTACGTACCGGCCCTCCGCGACTTCGTCAGCCGCGAATACACGATCGCCGAGAAGCCGCCGGCGTGGCCCTCGGGCCGGTCGTTGGCCGGCGGCCTGGACCGGCTGGTCCACGACCTCCGCGGCGTCCGCGTCGGCGTCGCCCTCGGCGGCGGGGCCGCCCGCGGCATGGCCCACCTCGGCGTGCTCAAGGCCCTCGAAGAGAGCGTCGTCGTCGTGGACATGATCGCCGGCACCAGCGCCGGGGCCATGACCGGCATCCTCTACGGCGCCGGCCTCGACCCCGGCTACCTCGCCGGCCAGTTCTCCGGCGACCTGCGGCCCTCCTGGGTCTTCCGCCACCTGCCGCGGGGCGACCAGTGGTACCTGCTGTACAAGTACCGCCGCGGGCACTTCGACCCGATGCTGCGGAAATACCTCCACGACCGCAGGCTCGAGCAACTGGCGATCCCGTCCTTCTCCGTCACCGTCGACCTCGTGAGCGGCCAGTCCGTGGTCCGCGACCGCGGCGACGCCGTCCACGCGATCCTCGAGAGCATCAACCTGCCCGTGCTCTCCGTGCCGATCTGCAACAGCCACGAGGCGCTGGTCGACGGCGGCCTGGTGAACAACATCCCCGCGGACGTGCTGGTGTCGATGGGCTGCAACTTCGTCATCGCCGTCAGCGTGACGGCCAAGATGGAGCGGCGGTTCTGCGACATCACGCCGGAGACGCCGACGCCGCCCCGGCGGCGGCCGGGCGTCGTGCAAACGATCCTCCGCAGCCTGCTGGTCCAGAACTACAGCCTGAACGACTACGGCGTGCGGCCGGCGGACGTGGTCGTCGAGCCGGACGTGACGGGCTTCGACCTGACGGAGTTCATGCGGGCCAAGGAGCTGGCCGCGATCGGCGAAGCCGCCGCCCGCGAACAGATCCCCAAGATCCACCAACTGCTGACCCGACTCGACCCGCAGCTGTTTCGGCCCGTCGCCTGAGGCGAAGGACCGTGGCGGCCGGTCACCCGGCCCCCATCAGCTTCGCGAGAGGCCGCGTCGCCGGCAGGTTGTCCAGGACGATCCTCACCACCACCGTCAGCGGCACCGCCAACAGCATCCCCTCCAGCCCCCAGCACGTCCCCCAGAACGCGAGGGCGAGCAGGACGACGAGCGGGCTGAGGTCCACCGCCCTCCCCGTCAGCGAGGGCTCGATCAGGTTCGCCGACAAGAGGTGGTCGGTCAGCAGCAGACCGGCCACGGCGAACGGCCGCCACCCCGGTTCCAGGCTGAGGAACGCCAGCACCGTCGGCCCCGTCCAGGTGACCGCGCTGCCGACGTACGGGACGAAGTTGAACAGGAACGTCAGCACGCCCCAGAGCAGCGCCGACTTCACGCCGAACGTCCACAGAATGACGACCGTCGGCAATGCGAGGACCAGGCTGGACAGCACCTTCGCCCGCAAATACCCGGCGATGGCCACGTTGATCCGGCCGAGAACGGCCAGGACGTGGTCCGCCTGTGCGGGGTCGAAGCTGGCCCGGATTCGCGCCGGAAGGTGGGCGGCTCCCAGCAGCACGAAGAACAGGTAGACGCCGGCCACCAGGACCTGCCCGAGCACGGCGGCGGCCGTGCCGACGACGGCCGTGGCCACCGTGCCGAGCTGGCCCTCCCCGGCGTCGGCGGCCCGGCCGGTGTCGCGGATCAGGTCCGCCAGCCACGGCCACCGCTCGGCCGTCGCACGGAGCTGATCAATGACGGCCTTGATGCGGTCGGCGTGTCGCGGCAGGTCGGCGGCCAGATCGACCGCGCCCTCGACCGCCAGCGCGGCGATCAGGACGCACGCCCCCGCGACGGCCAGGCCGAGTAAGACGAAGCCGGCGACGCGGGACGTCCGCCGGGCCAGCCCGGCCTGGACCGGCAGGATGACGTACGCCAGAAACACGGCGAGCAGGAGCGGCCGGAGGACCGGGGCGAGTTCCTTCAGCAGGTACCACGCGGTCGCGGCGATGACGAGGCAGGCCGCCACCGTCATCAGGGTGGCCCGGTCGTTCAACATGCGGCGGAGCGGCGCGATCTGGCCCACGGCAGTGCCCTCCGGCGGGAGCGAAGGCGATCGGAGATCGCCGCTGATCCTATCCGCGGGCGGGCCAAGAGCCAGCGTCGCCCGGGTGACGGTCCGGCTTTACGGTTTATTCGGCTTTTACGGGCGGCAATCCGGCCCGAAAGGTCCGGGCGGGGATTGTATTGTCTTCAAACGTCCCCCGAATTCGAGCAAGATCGTGGGATATTCCGCAATTCTGTCGCGCCGGCCGGCAACGGACGAGTTCTTTCCGCCTGACCCGGGCTGAGGCCGTCGGCCGCCGCGATCCCTTGGCGCTTCCGACCGTCCGTTCGGGGCCGATCGCCGCCGGTCGAGAGCGCCTGCACCGCGAACGGAGTCGCCTCCGCGGGGGGCATCCCATGTTCGACGGGGTCCTCGAGTTCTTACGACACATCCCCCCGCTGGCCCGGTTCGCCATCGCGCTGATCGTGTTCCTGATCGTGCCCGCCGTTTGCCGCCGCGTCCGGCTGCCGGGCGTCGTCGGCCTCCTGGCCGCGGGCGTCGCGCTCGGCCCCAGCGGGATCGACATCGCGCCGAAAAACAGCGAGGTGGCGCACTTCTTCGCCGAGATCGGCAAGTTGCTGCTGATGTTCTTCGCGGGCCTCGAGATCGACATCACGCAGTTCCGCCGCGTCCGCAACCGGTCGCTGGGGTTCGGCGCGGCCTCGTTCGGCCTCCCGCTCGTCATGGGCGTCGGCCTCGGGCTGGCCTTCGGCTACGCCTGGCTGTCGGCGCTGCTGATCGGGTCGGTCTTCGCGTCGCACACGCTGCTCGGCTACCCGATCGTGCAGCGGCTGGGGCTGGTCCGCAACGAGGCCATCACCGTGACCATCGGCGCCACCATCTTCACCGACGTCGCCGCCCTGCTCGTGGTCGCGGTGTGCCTGCCGATTCACACGGCCGGGTTTTCCGCCAAGGACTTCTCCGTCCAGGTGATCGAGCTGGCCGTTTACATCCCCGTCGTCCTGATCGGGCTGAGCCGGGCGGCCCACGTCCTGATGGCCCGGGTGCACGCCAAGAAAGACGGCCAGCTGCTCGTCATGCTCCTGATCGTGGTCGTCGCCGCGATCGGGGCGGAGGCCATCCACCTGGAAGGGATCATCGGGGCGTTCCTGGCCGGCCTGGCTGCCAACCGCGCCATCGAAAAGAGCGAGGGCAAGGAGGTCCTCGAGCTGCTGGGCAATACGCTGTTCATCCCGGCGTTTTTCGTGACCATCGGCTTCCTCATCGACGTCCGCGTCTTCGCGGACACGATCGTGAACAACCTGGGCCTGGTCTGCGGCATCGTCCTGACCCCGATCGTGGCGAAGCTGGTCGCCGGCGTCGTGACGCGGAAGAGCCTCGGCTACACCCGCGACGAGGGCCTCATCATGTGGGCGCTGGCCCTGCCGCAAGTCGCCGCGACGCTGGCGGTGGCGCTGACGGCCTACGGGACCACGGACGCCGCCGGCAACCGCCTGATCGACGAGCCGGTCCTCAACAGCGTCCTCGTCCTCGTCGTCGTGACCTCGGTCCTCGGCCCGATCTTGACCGAGGTCTTCGGGAAGCGCCTGGCCGCCGCGAAGCCGGCGGCCGACGCCGCCCCCAAGGAACCCGCCAGCGTCAACGGCGAAGTGCTCGTCGCCGCAACGGGTCAGTACCCGCCGCTACTCGACTGACCCGGCCCCGACGCCGCGGCGGCCGGTCAGTACTTCTCGGGCACGAACCGCCGGCCCTTCAGCGTCGCCTGGTCGTCGTACTCGCCCTTGTCCGACCGCGACGGGAGTTTCACCTTCTCCCGCGGCACGTCCTCGTACGGGATCAGGCTGAGGATGTGCGCGAGGCAATTCAGCCGGGCCCGCTTCTTGTCGTCGGACCGGACGATGTACCACGGGGCGTCGTCGGTGTCCGTGGCGTCGAGCATCATGTCGCGGGCCCGGGAATAGTCGTACCACCGCGGGTACGATTCGACGTCCATCGGGCTGAGCTTCCACTGCCGCAGCGGGTCTTCGATCCGGGCCTCGAACCGCCGCTTCTGCTCCTTCTTGCCGACCTCCAGCCAGATTTTGATGAGGAGGATGCCCTGGTTGATGATGAAGGTCTCGAACTTCGGGGTGTTCTCCAGGAACTGCTGGTACTGCTTCTTCGTGCAAAAGCCCATCACGTGCTCGACGCCCGCCCGGTTGTACCAGCTGCGGTCGAAGATGATCACCTCGCCGGCGGCCGGGAGGTGTTGCAGGTACCGCTGGGCGTAGAGTTGCGTCTTCTCCCGGTCGGACGGGGCCGGCAGGGCCACGACGCGGAACACCCGCGGGCTGAGCCGCTCCGTCAGGGCGCGGATGGTGCCGCCCTTGCCGGCGGTGTCGCGGCCCTCGAACACGATCACCACCTGCAGCCCGGCGTGCTTGACCCACGCCTGGAGCTTGGCCAGCTCGGTCTGGAGCTTGTCCAGTTCGCGGGCATATGCCTTGCCCTTCATCTTGGTCGCGGCACCGTCGGCTTCGGTCTTGGACATGTGATTCGTCACCTCAGCGGAGTCGAATTGGAATCCCGTAGCCGCGGGCTTTAGCCCGCGCTCGTAAGCAGCGCGGGCTAAAG
>DASXAN010000345.1:0-4683 GCA_036406755.1 Gemmataceae bacterium | reverse complement strand
GCCGTCAGCCGCCGTGGCTCGTCGGCCTCGCCCCGCCGGCGGCGGGCCGGCAGCGCCGCCGGGTCGCCGGAGTGCAGGGCCAGCACGCCGAGCCACGCCCGCCGCAGCACCTCGTACTGGGCCATCTCGTCGAGCAGCAGCGCCTCGCCGTCGTGCCGCGGCGGCCAGGCCCGGTGCAGGGCCTCTCGCACGGCCAGGAACACGGCCCGCTCCCAGGCGCTGCCGCCCTGCGGCTCCACGGCCCGGGCGGCGTGCCAGCCGCCGGCCACGTCCCGGCGGGCGGCGGCCAGCACGTCCATCCATCGTTGGGCGGCGGTGGCCGGGTCGGCGCGGGTCAGCCGGTCGAGGTCGGCGAAGGTGACGGTTTCCGGCGGGGCGGCCAGGATCGACTCGACCAGCCACGCCGGCGGCGGCTCGGCCGGGTCGGGCCGCTCGGCCGCCAGGCCCCGGCCGCGGCGGTACTGCTCCAGGTCTGCGGTGAAGGCCCGGGCCAGCTCGCGGACGACTTCCTCGGCCTCGACGGCCGGCGGCGGCAGGGCCGGGACGACGACCGGCCGGGGCAGCGCCCGGGTTTCCCGTTCCAACCTGCCAACTCGGCGTTTGCAGTTCACGGGGCAACCTCCTGGGCGCGGGCCAAATCCTGCTCCAGGTCGTGAACCCGCTCGGTCAGGTCCACGGAGTCGCGGAGGCGCAGGCCGAGGCTGATGACGGCCCGGGCCGTGCGGAGGCGGACGCGGTCGTCGGCGGTGTCGAGGAGGGCGGCGAGGGCGTCGGCGGCGCGGGTCATGTTGTCGGCCAGCCGACCGAGGGCGCGGGCGACGAGCTCGCCCCGCAGGTCGGCGACCAGCCGGCGGAACTCGGGCCGCCGGAGCTTGCGATAGACGGTCCGCCGGTTGACGCCGACCCGCTCGGCGGCCTCGCCCTGCGGAAATCCGGCCGCCAGAGCCATCGCCAGAACAACATCTTTTTCCGGCGGGACATTTTGGGACATTTTGGGACAGTTCAGATCGGGCGCGAGCGGGACGGCGAGTGCGAGCGGCAGGTCCATGGGACGGGTCTCCGGATACAGGTGAGGTGGGAGGAAATGTGCTCGTCAGACGTGAAATGCGACGGTCTCTCAGGCCGGGGCGGGTCCTACTTCCAGTTTAGTGTACAAAAGAACATTATCAAGTCAGAACAGAAGATGAGCTATGGGGGCCGGTTTCGTCGGTTTAGAATACGCTGCACGGGCCACGGTCATGCCGACGTTCGACTTCCTCTGGAACGACGAGATCGTGGAACACCTGGCCGAACATGGGATCAGCCAGGACGATTTCGAGCGCATCGTCTGTCATCCGACGAGCAAGGGCTACAGCCGGTCGTCCGACTTGCCGTGCGCCTGGGGCTACACCGACGACGGCCGCTATGTCATCGCGGTCTACGACGAGATCGACGCCATGACGATTCTGCCGGTGAGGGCTTACGAGGTCCCCGAGCCGAGTTGAGAGGTTCACCATGCCGACTCCGAACGCCCGCCGCGTGACCCGGGACCTGACGGCCGAGGAACAGGACCGCCTCCGCCGGCAGCGCGAGGCGATCACGGCCGAGTTGCCGGACCTCGCCGTGCGGGACCGGATGCGGAAGGAGGCGCGGGAGGAGGCCACGCTCAGCGGCGAACTCCGCCGAGCCGTCCACGGCAGCTCGCTGTCGCTGGCCGTGATCGCCGAGCGCGTCGGCATCACGCCGCTGTCGCTGGATGAGTTTCTGACCGGCGAGCGGACGCTGCGGTCGGACGTGCTGGACCGGCTGGCCGGCGTCCTGGGCTACACCCTGCAACCGCGCGGGTAGTCGAGTTCTCCCCCGAATCCGCTCACTCGGAAGGTGCGGACCGCGACTCCCGGCCCCGCCGGGCAGTGACCCATGCCGACCGTCATCGTCTGCTTCGCCCTGGTCGTCGTGCTGACGGCAGTCATCTCGCTGGCCATCCTCCACTGGCAGTTCCGCACCTGGCCGCCATACGTCTGGAAGCAGAGCTTACTCCGCCGGGTCGATGACCTCCGCCGCCGGCGGCGGGAGCTGACCGGCCCCGACCCGGACGGCGCCCAGGCCCGGGCCGACCGCCTCGCCGCCGACCTGTTCGACCAGCACCTGCGGTCCGTGGCCGTGGACCGGCTGGCCGAGTTCCCCGGCGTCGGCCCCAACACGGTGGACCGCGTCCGCGGGGCCGGCGGCCGGACGCTGGCCGATCTACCCCGGTTCCGGTTCGAGGCGATCCACGGCATCGGCCCGAGCAAGGCCCACGACCTGCGGACGGCGGTGGGCCAGCTCGTCCGCGAGGCCCGGTCCCGGTTCGACGCCGGCGGTTGCCCGGAGGCGCAGGAGTTCCGCCGCCGGTTGGCCGCGTTGCATGACGAGGTCCGCGACCGGGCGGCGGCCTGGGAGCGGGAGCTGACGGCCGTGGACGCCGCCCTGCGGGCCGCCGCCGACCCGCTGGCGGCGGCCGGCGAGGTGACGTTCTGGAACTACCTGTTCCGCCGGGCAACGACCGGCCCGACCGCCGAGACAATGGCCCGTCCGCTGCCGACCGGGGAGCCGTCGGCCCCGCCGCCGGCCCGCGCCGCCAAGCCGGCGCCGCCGCCGTTGCCCCCGCCGCCGCCGGCACCCGCCACCCGGCCGGTTGCCGCGAAGTCGGAGGCGCCGGTCGCATTCCCGCCGGTGACGGCCCGTCCCGTCAGTCCTCCGCCGGCCGACATCTTCGCGGCCGAGCTACGCAATGCCACACCGGCCGTGGCCGTGTCCGCCGACGCCCACCTCGGCCTGCCGAAGTTGTGGGCATACGCCCGCTTCGCCCTGGTCGTCGCCAAGGCCGACGGGCGGATCGCCCAGGCGGAGAAGAAGGTCATCCGCGCCTTTCTCGACGAGCAGTTTGGCCACGACCCGGTCCTCGTCCGGCACATCGACCCGTTGCTGGAGCGGACCGAGGCCCGCGTCCCGCCGGAAGCCCAAGCGATCGCCGAGGTCCGGTCGGTGACGACCGCGGCCGAGCGGCGGGAGCTGTACCGGTTCGCCGAGCGGGTCGCCGACGCTTCGGGGGAGCGGAACCGGCGGGAGCAGGAACTGCTGGCCCGCGTCGCCGCGGCGTTCGGGCTGACGATGGAAGCGCCGCCGCGGCCGGCCGCTCCGGTTGCCGCTCCGGAGACACGGCCGAGCCCGCCAACCGACCCGCGGGCGGTACTGGAGATCGAGCCGGGCATCGACCTGACCGCCGACCTGATCCGCCGGCGGTACACGCTCCTGACCGACAAGCTCGACCCGGCAAAGGCCGCCGGCCTGGGGCCGGAGTTCGCGGCGATGGCGGCGGAGAAGCGGTCGCGGCTGCGGGCCGCGGCCGAGACGCTGATCGCCCCGTTCGGCGAGCCATTGGAGAAACCCGCCCTGCCGCCGCCGGCCGACCTGCGGCACAATCCGGACCTGGATGATGTGTTCCAGTAAATCCCAAATCCCAAGCACCAAATCCCAACCAAATCGGCTATCTTGGTTGGGATTTGGTGCTTGGGATTTGGTTTTTCCCCGGAGGGGTTCCCGTGGCCCTGTTCGACGACCACCCGCTCACCGACCTCGACCGCAAGGCCCACGCCGTCCTCGGCGACAAGGTCGTCGTCAAGTCCCTCGCCCAGCAGGCGGCACTCCAGCGGCTGCCGCGGTACGTCTCCGAATACCTCATCGCCAAGTACGTCAAGCCGGACACCTGGCGGGACGACCTGGCCAAGATTCAGGCCAAGGTCCAGGAACTGCTCCCCGACCTGGAGCACCGCGAGCTGCTCAAGGAGCGGCTGCTGGCCCGCGGCGAAGTCACGCTGATCGACAACGTCGAGGTCCGCGTGGACCTCAAAGGCGGGCAGCGGTGGGCGCGGGTGCCGGCCCTTGGCGATAACCGCGTGCGGGTGCCGGCGACCGTGACCGAGCAACATCCGGGCCTGCTCCTCGGCGGGCTGTGGGGTACGGCCAAGGTCAAGTACGCCCCGGAGGCCAATGCCGACGCCCCGAACGAATTGATCGCGTTCACGCCGTTTCAGGTCGGCCCGCCGGACGTGGCCGGGTACCGCGCCGCCCGGGCGCAGTTCACCGCCGACGAGTGGGCCGCCCTCGTGCTCCAGTCGGCCGGGTACGCGGCCGCCGCCTTCCCCGACCGCCGCACGCGGCTTTTGCTATTTGCCCGCATGGTGCCGCTGGTCGAGCGGAACGTCAACCTGATCGAGCTGGGGCCGCGGCAGACGGGCAAGACGTTCCTGTTGCGGAATCTGTCCCCGCGGGTGTTCACCGTCTCCGGCGGCAAGACGACGCCGGCCAACCTGTTCGTCAACCTGGCCACCCGGCAGGTCGGCATCCTCGGCACCCGCAAGGTGGTCGTCTTCGACGAGATCGCCCACACCACCTTCGGCGAGGAGCAGGAGACGATCTCGACGCTGAAGGACTACATGGAGAGCGGCCAGTTCAGCCGCGGCTCGCTGGCGTTCGCGGCCGACGCCGGGCTGGTGTTCACCGGCAACCTGGACGTCGAGGGGCCGCACCCGCACCCGCGGTACGCCCACCTGCTCGAACCGCTGCCCGACGAACTGATCGACTCCGCGTTCCAGGACCGCGTGCACGGCTACGTGCCCGGCTGGGAGGTGCCGAAGATCACGCCCGGCTCGGTCGCCACCG